>NZ_JBSGBF010000074.1:0-40416 GCF_053601115.1 Streptomyces sp. NPDC004788 | reverse complement strand
CGCTGCGATTCGTGACGATGGGGCCGAACACCCAGTCGCTCTACCGGGTGGTGGGGTGACCGGCCGATCGGCCCTCCGCACATGGGACGGCGCCCTCGCATCGTGCGAGGGCGCCGTCGTCGTGTGCCGTGAGGCCGGCGGGGACTAGCTGTCCGTCACCTGGATGGTGGCGCGCTCGTCGCCGCACTGGGTGGTGGCGCCGTTGTGGGTGTCGTCACCCGAGTACGTGGCCTTCCACAGGTACGGGTTGGGGCCGTCCTTGCTGGAGTCCACCCAGAAGGTGGTGTTGTTGGTCGACGCCTTTCCGGCGGCGTTCAGCGGCACCGTCTGCTCGAAGACCGGGTCGCTGGAGCAGGTGGTGTCGGTGGGGGCGTACAGCTGGAACGTGACGTTGCCGGTCGGCACACCACCGGACGTCGCGCTGACCGTGGTGCTGTCCTGCGGGTACATGTACGGCGCGGTGTGGATCTCCGAGGCGGCCTTGACCACCTGAAGCTGCTCGCTCGTGCAGGCGCTCATGGCGGACTCGTTGTTGGCGTCGCCGGAGTAGCGGACCTGCCAGTAGAAGGTGCCGATCGTGGGGAACGTCAGCGAGTTCGAGTCGGGGACCACTCCGTCCGTGACCGACACCGTGCCGGCGTCACGGGCGTCCTGCGTGCAGGCGTTGTCGGAGTACACGGTGTACGTGGCCGTGCCGCCCGCGGTGGCGGTGTGGTTGGAGAGCGTCGCCGAGTCGTGCACCTGGCCCCCGATCACGACCTGGGACGCGGAGAGGGTCGTGGCGATCGTCGGCCGGATCTTGGCGACCACCGACGACTCGTTGGCCGCACGGCAGGGGGTGGTGGAGCCGGTGTTGTTCGCGTCACCGCTGTAGGAGGCCATCCAGTAGTACGTGCCGACCTGGGTCGGAGTGAACGGCTGCGAGGTGTAGTCGCCGTTGCCGCTCACGCCGGTGACCGTGTTGGTGAAGACCGGCGTGCCGCTGCACTGGTCGTTGTCGAAGGCGGTGAAGGTGATCGATCCGGTCGGGTTGTCGCCGCCGGCGAGGTGGGCGGTGTCGCTGATCGAGCTGCCGATCGTCACGCTCGGCGTCGCGGTGGTGGTCAGCGACGTGCAGTTGGTGATGTTGACCCGCTCGGGGGCGATGAAGTCCTTCAGCTCGGCGGTGAACGAGTCCGAGGAGCGGCTCTTCACATAGGCCGAGCCGAACGTCCGGCACGAGGTCCCGGGCGGGAAGATCGCGTTGAAGGAGATCGCCGCTTCACCGAAGGTGTACGGGTCCATCTTGCCGAGGCCGCCGGCGTCCGCGGCGTTGATCGTGCTGGTGTTGACCGAGCCCAGCGCGTTCGGGTTCGCGCCGCCGCTGATGACGGTCGGGGAGCCCCACGACGAGCCGCCCCAGTTGCGGATGGAGATGGTGGGAACGGTGCCGCCCTTGGACAGGTCGTAAGTGATCAGCTTGTCGCCCGGGGTGCGGATCGGGGTCGCGGTCTCGATGGGCCCGTTGCTCGCACAGTTCGTCGGCGTGGCCGTCGTGTCGCAGAACTTCTGGTTGAGCTCGAAGTCCATGTTCGTGGTGCCCGACGGGTTCTGCACCCGCTGCCAGAACAGCTCCAGGAACTTCGGTGTCGTGTTCGTCTCCGTGTAGGCGCCGAAGTTCAGCAGGTCGCTCTTGTTCGGCGGGATGGAGCCCGTCACGATCGTCGGGTTCGCGTCGTTCTCCGCCGTGCCCTGCCCGAACGAGTCGTCGCCGCTTCCGCTCGGCTTGTCCGCCTTCGGCGTGATGCGCAGGGAGGTGTTGGTGCCGCCCTGGAGCCAGTCGATACAGGTGGCCGCCGAGCCGTCGACCTTCAGGTTGGCGTTGGTGTCGATCTCGAAGTGGCTGCCGTCCAGCACGTGCGCTGTCGAACACAGCGGCTGCGCCGCCGCAGCCATCGCCTGAGCCAGCGACGCCGGCACGCTGAACGCGCCGGCGAGGGATACGGCCAAGAACGCCGCCCCCAGGGGGCGCCTCAGCAGTACGGGTCTGGTCACTACGAACGCTCCTCATTGCTGAGAGGTAGGTATGCGCCCACGCCGAGGTGAGGGGGTGGCGCGCGAACCAGGAACGTAGCAGCGCTTTTCGGACATGACGGAAAAAAGCCGCGACGCGCCGTCACCACCCCTCGTGCGCGTGGCAGAAGGGTGGCGACGGGGGCCGTGCGGCGTAACCCGGAGGGGCGCGTCAGCGGTTCGAGGTGACCGTGACCGGCTCGTCGTTCCGGATCTGCTCGACGAGCTGCTTCACCTTCGGCTGGTCCCAGCGCAGCGAGTTCTGCGGGGCGGTGCCGTTGATCGGCATGTTCATCGACTTGCCCTCGCCGCTGCTGATGCCCTTCATCGCGAAGAACATCTCCGCCAGGTCGTACAGCGACATGTCCTTGTCCACGATCAGCGTGTCCAGGCCCGCGCCCAGCGTCGGGTACAGCTTGAACGGGTTGAGGATCGTGCCCGGCGTCGCCGCCTGGCTGGCCAGCGCCGACAGGAACTTCTGCTGGTTCTTCGTGCGCTGCAGGTCCGACTCGGCGAACGCGTAGCGGGTACGGACGAAGGCCAGGGCCTGCTCGCCGTTGAGGGTCTGGGTGCCGGCCTGGAAGTCGGCGCCGGACTTCTTGTCCTTGAAGCCCTTCTCGATGTTCAGCTCCACACCGCCGAGCGCGTCCACGATGTTCGCGAAGCCGGCGAAGCCGATCTCCGCGTAGTGGTCGATGCGCAGGCCGGTGTTGAACTCGACGGTGCGGACCAGCAGCTCCGGGCCGTCCATCGCGTAGGCCGCGTTCAGCTTGGAGCCGCCGCGCTCGGCGTACTTCTTGCCGGACTCCGAGCCGACGAACGACGGGATCGTCACCCAGGAGTCACGCGGCAGCGAGACCATCGTGTTCCCGCTGGAGCAGGCCGCGAGGATGATCATCGAGTCGGTCCGCTTGCCCTCGGCGGAGCCGGTGTGCAGCTTCTTCTTCTGCTCGTCCGTCATGCCCTCACGGCTGTCGGAACCGACGATCAGATACGTGGTGCAGTCGCCCTCCGACGGGCGCTCGATGACCTTCGAGAGGTCGACCTCGTTGCGCATCCGCGAGCTGGCCCAGGCGTACGTGCCGACGCTCCAGCCGACGACGGCGACGACCAGCACGATCGAGCCGATCTTGATCCGGCGGCCCCAGTTCGGCGCGGGCCGGCCGGGCGCGGGGCGGGGCGAGTACTGCGGCGGTACGGTGCCTCCGCCGGGACCTCCCCGACCGGGGCCCTGCGGGGCGCCGTAGACCTGGCCGTCGTTGTAACCGGAGTCGTAGCCGGTGCCCTGTGCCTGCGTGAAGCTCGGGTTGTAGCCCTCGTCGTAACCCTGCTCGTACCCCTGGCGCCGGCCGTACTGCTGCTGGTGGGGCTGCTGCGGCTGCGGGGGGACCTGCGGGCGCTGCACGTGGCGCATCCGGCGAGGTCCCTCGGGCTGGGCGTCGGGCCAGTCATTCATGCGGACAGTGTGCCGTCCGGCCGGGCCGGGCCGACAGGGCGGGTGGGGAATCGGGGCGGCGCCGTTGCCAAGCTGATGCAAAGCGGACCGCACCGGGACCGCCGCCCAGGCCGGGCATAAGGTAGAGGGCATGACAGATCAGGGCGACATCCCGGGCAAGCCCACATCGGCCTCGCGCACCACGCTCAGCCACATCATGACCAGCCACGACACCAACCTCCTCGGTACGGTGCACGGCGGCGTGATCATGAAGCTGGTGGACGACGCGGCGGGCGCTGTCGCCGGCCGGCACTCGGGCGGCCCGGCCGTCACCGCCTCCATGGACGAGATGGCGTTCCTGGAGCCGGTCCGGGTCGGCGACCTGCTGCATGTGAAGGCGCAGGTCAACTGGACCGGCCGGTCCTCCATGGAGGTCGGCGTCCGGGTCATGGCCGAGCGCTGGAACGAGTCCACGCCCGCCACCCAGGTCGGCTCCGCCTACCTCGTCTTCGCCGCCGTCGACGCCGACGGCAAGCCCCGCCCGGTCCCCCCGGTCATCCCGGAGACGGAACGCGACAAGCGCCGCTACCAGGAAGCCCAGATCCGCCGCACCCACCGCCTGGCCCGCCGCCGCGCGATCAAGGAACTCCGCGAGCAGAGGAAGGCAGAGGGCTACGAGGACTAGGGGCCTGTCCGGCGGATCAGCGGTGCGCTACGAGGACCAGGGCCTGTCCGGCGGATCAGTGGCGCGCTACGAAAACTAGCCAGGGCCTGTCCGGCTGACCAGCGGTGCGCTACGGGCACACCACCTGGTCGCCCCTGACCGCCTCGAACTGCCCCGTCTCCGCCTCCCGCGCCCGCACCGGCGTCACGCCCTTGTAGTCCGCGCCCACCGTCACCTTCAGCGTGCCGCCCTGCCCCCGCACCGGCCGCAGCTCGGCGCCCGGCAGCGCCGCCGCCAGGGACTTCGCCGAGCGGTCCCAGCCGGGGTCGTACTCGATCACCGTCCGGGCCTGCTCCCGGCCGCCCGCGCCGGTCCGCGGCGCCCGGGTCGTGTCGAAGCCCGTGCCGCGCAGCGCCGAGTCGACGCGCCCGCCGAGCCCGTCCGTCCGCGTCCCGTTGTAGACCTGGACGCGGACCGTCTTCGGCGCGACGTCGACGTCGGCCGGCCGCGGCCCCTTCGGCGCGGCGGGCCGCGCCGGGGAGAGGGGCCGGTCGTCGCGCAGCGACTGGAAGAGCTTCTGCGCCTTCGCCGCGTCCCACTTCACCGTCGAGCCGATGCCCTTCACCGGGAAGCTCATCTCGCCGATCGGCACCGACACGAACTCCGAGGACGCCGGCGAGAACCCGTGCATCGCCTTCGCGAGCGCCAGCATCTGCTCCGTACCGAAGCCCTGGTCCGCCCGCACCGAGCTCAGCATGCTCGTCGCGACCTCCCGGAACCGCACCGGGTTGAGCAGCACCCCGCCGCTCGTGACCCGGTCGATCAGCGCCGCCAGGAACTTCTGCTGCCGTTGCATGCGCCCGATGTCGGCGGCGCCGTCGACATGGCGGGAGCGCACGTACTGCAGCGCCTGCCCGCCGTCCAGCTCGTGCGGCCCGGCGGGCAGGTCGAGGCCGGTGTAGGAGTCCTTGAGCGGCTTGGTGGTGCAGATCTGCACGCCGCCGACCGCGTCGACGGTCCGCATGAAGCTGGTGAAGTCGACCTCCAGATAGTGGTCGATCTTCACCCCGGTCATCGACTCGACCGTCCGCACGGTCAGCCCCGGCCCGCCCTCCGCGTACGCCGCGTTCAGCTTCACCGGGTGCGCCCGGTGGTGCTCCCCGGAGTTGAGGTCGGTGTGCTCGGGCATCTCGGCGTACGAGTCGCGGGGCAGCGAGACGACGCTGGCGCGCTCCCGGTCCTCGGAGATGTGGACGAGCATGATGGTGTCCGTGCAGTGGCAGGGCGCGCCGCCGAGCCGGTACTTCCGCCGCTCCTCCTCGGTGATCCTGTCGCGCCCGTCCGTGCCGACGAGCAGCACGTTCATCCCGTGCCCGGCCTGCGGGCGGTTCTTCATGTCCTTGAACGGGTCGATGCGGGTGATGCCGGTGTCCAGACTGGTCACCACCGCGTGCCCGATGCCCCCGGCGGCGAGCACGACCACGGAGAGCGTGGTCGCCATCCGCATCCCCCACCGGGTCCGTCTGCGGTGCCGCGGCTGCCGGCGGACCGGCGCGGCGGCCGGTACGGGGCGGGCGGCGGGCCGGGGACGTGGCGTGCGGGGCGGGCGGGGCGGTGTGGGCACCGGGGGACACCTCCGCGGGTGGGACAGGGAAGACCGTGAGCACGGTAGGCCCATACGACGATCGCAAGGCCGCATGACCCGGACGGCGCGCGCCCGTGTCCCCCGTTCGCGGTAACGTGGCGGGCGATGAACGCCAATCCCCCTGTGTCTGTGATCATGCCGGTCCTCGATGAGGAGCGGCACCTGCGCAACTCGGTCCGTCACATCCTGGAGCAGGAGTACGACGGCGAGATGGAGGTGGTGATCGCGCTCGGCCCGTCCACGGACCGCACCGACGAGATCGCCGCCGAGCTCGTACGCGAGGACCCCCGCGTCCACACGGTGCCGAACCCCACCGGCCGTACCCCGGCCGCCCTCAACGCGGCGATCAAGGCGTCCCGCCACCCGATCGTGGTCCGCGTCGACGGCCACGGCATGCTGTCGCCCAACTACATCGCGACAGCCGTCCGCCTCCTGGAGGAGACGGGCGCGATGAACGTCGGCGGCATCATGCACGCCGAGGGCGAGAACGCCTGGGAGGACGCCGTCGCCGCCGCGATGACCTCGAAGATCGGCGTCGGCAACGCGGCCTTCCACACCGGCGGCCAGGCGGGGCCGGCGGAGACCGTCTACCTGGGCGTGTTCCGGCGCGAGGCGCTCGAACAGCAGGGCGGCTACAACGTCGAGTTCATCCGCGCCCAGGACTGGGAGCTGAACTTCCGCATCCGCGAGGCCGGCGGCCTGATCTGGTTCTCGCCGGAGCTGCGCGTGCAGTACCGGCCGCGGCCCTCCGTGAAGGCCCTCGCCAAGCAGTACAAGGACTACGGGCGCTGGCGGCACGTCGTCGCCCGCTACCACCAGGGCTCCATCAACCTGCGCTACCTGGCCCCGCCGGCCGCCGTCCTGGCGATCGCCGCGGGCCTCGTGGTCGGCGCCACGCTCACCCCGCTGGGCTTCGTGATCCCGGCCGGCTACCTGGCCGCGATCGTCGCGGGCTCGATCCCGGCCGGCAAGGGCCTCTCGCTCAAGGCGCGCCTGCAGATCCCGGTGGCGCTGGCGACCATGCACATGTCGTGGGGCTTCGGCTTCCTGACCAGCCCGCGCGCGCTGGCGAAGAAGGTCATCGCGAGCAGGCGCCCGGTGGTGAAGGCCGCGGCCGGCGAGACCGTCTGAGCCTCCTTCCGTACGTACGGCGACGGCCGGGCCCCCTGTCCAGGGAGCCCGGCCGTCGCCGTGACGGAGCCCGTGGGCTCAGCTCTTTCCGTCCCACTTGTAGACCGAGTAGACGTCCATGCAGTCCGTCTTGTCGTTGGCGCCCTCCGGCAGGTCGCCGGCCTCCACCTGCTTCTTCTTGTACGCGGTGCCCTCGCGCCAGTCCGCGCCGACCACGAGCGTGATGCGTTCGACCTTGGCGTCCGGGCGGACCGCCGTGTCGGGCAGGCCCAGCGACTGGGCCACGGACAGGGCGTTCGCCTTGGCCTGGTCGCCCGCGCTCTTCGGGTAGAGGACCACGCTGTCACCGCGGGGCTGGGCCTCGCGCGAGGACTCGGCCCGGGTGAAGCCCTTGCCGGTCAGCTCGGTGGCGATCGTGCGGGCCCGGCCCGGGACCGGGGCCTGGCTGTCGCTGCCGGTGCCGTTGACGACCGTGACCCCGAAGGAGCCGGGCGCCTCGGCGGTGGCCGCCGGCGTCGCCGAGGCGGACGCCGTCGGCTTCGCGCTCTTCGGGTTGCCGTTCTTGTCGAAGGCGACGTCGTCGCGGAGCATCGCCCACATCTTGTTGGCGGCCGACGGAACGAGCTGGAGCCAGGCCTTCGGGTTCGGCGGGTAGTCGACCGTCGGCACCGTCGCCGTGGTGAGCCGGTTCAGCTTCACGTTCTTCAGCTGCATCGACAGGTCGAAGAGCTTCTTCACCGAGCCGATCTCGTCGGACACCTGGAACGCCTTGATGGCGGTCTCCATGAGACCCATGAGGCGGGGCGTGTCGGTCCAGGCGTCCTGCTCCTGGAGCTTCTTCATCAGGCCGTTCATGTACATGTGCTGCGCCTTGGCACGGCCCTGGTCGTTGCCCCAGGCGTGCCGGGTGCGCAGCCACTGGAGGGCCTGCTCGCCCTGGATCTCGTGGGTGCCCTGGGGGAGCTTGAGGTGGGAGCCGCCGGGCGCCGCCGCGGTCGGCTTGTCGTACACGCCGGTCTTCACGCAGACCGGGACGCCGCCGACCTTGTCGGCCATGTCGACCACGCCCGCGAAGTCGATCATCATCCAGTGGTCGATGTAGACCCCGGTGAGGGACTCCCAGGTGGTCAGGGTGCAGCCGGGGCCGCCGCGCATCAGCGTCTCGTTGATGGGCCGATTCGTGGTTTCGGGGTACCGCTTGCCGTCCGGGCCCTTGCACTCGGGGATCCTCACGACCGTGTCGCGCGGGATGGAGATGAGCGAGGCGTTCTGACGGTCGGCGGAGACGTGCAGCAGCATCTGCACGTCGGCGAGCGGCGGCCGGTCCCGGTCGTTCTTGCCGCCGCCGAGCGCCACGTTCCTCGGGTCGCTGCGGTCGTCGGAGCCGATCAGCAGGATGTTCAGCGGGGTGTCGCCGAGCGCGGTCGGCTTCGTCACACCGCTCTCGCCGCCCGCGCGCCCACCGCTGCGGATGTTGCTGTTGAGGTGCTGGTAGTACAGGTATCCGGCGCCGGCCGTGCCGAGTATCAGCACCGCCAGCGTGATGGACACCCAGCGGAGTATCCGGCGCTTGCCGGACCTCTTCCCGCCGCGCCCGCGCGAGCCGCCGCGGCGGTGGCCCGACCGGCCGCCGCCCCCGCTGCCGCCGTCCCCGGAACCGCGCCCGGCGCGCCGGGCGTGGGGCACGCCGCCGCCCGGGCCCTGGCCCGGACCGGCGTCGCCCGCCCCGTCCTCGTAGAGACTGTCGTCCCAGCCCAATTCGCGGGTGCGCGGAACGCGTTCCCGCGCCCCCTCCCGACGCACACTGCTCTGTCCCACCCCAGGTCTCCTCGTCACTCAGGTGCGGCCCAAGGCACCGGACGACCGGAGCGGGCCGGTCGGTTCCGGGTCACTTCGCGCACACCTGCTTGTCTGCCGTCTGCGCACCCTCCGGCGCCTTCGCCGGACCGGTGAGGGGCACCCCCGCGCCCTTGAAGTCGGCGCCGAGGACGAGCGTCATGGGCTCGCGCTCCCCGGCGTCCTGCGTGCCCGGCTTGAGAGCCGAGGCGGGCAGGCCCATCAGATCCGCGAGCTCGCGGGCCTGGTCGGCCTGGTTCGGTGCGTACGTGAGCGTGGTCGTCGCCGCCTTCTCGGGGGCGTTGCTCTTGTTGGTCGACCGCGTCACGCCGTGCTCGTTCTGCAGCCAGTCGATCGTCTTCTGGGCCGCGCCGGTCTTGCCGCTGCCGTTGTAGACGTCGACGCGGACGTCATGGGCGGTGGAGCGCTTGCCCTCCAGGAGCTTCGCCTGGGCCTGCGCCTGGGCGTTCTTGGCGTCCTGTTCCTTCTTCTTCACCTCGCTGAGCGAGGTGTCGGACTGCAGCATCTCGAAGAGCCGCGGCGCCTTCACCGGGTCGGGGACGACCGTCGCCCTCCGGTTCGGCGGCTCGTCCGGGTTGTCGATGACCGGCAGCGTGGTGAAGGTGATGTTCTTGGCGTCGATGTCCGTCAGCTCGCCCGCGAGGGCCTTGAGCTTGGAGATGCTCCCTATCCCGGTGTCGACGGTGAGCGCCTTGGTGGCGGCGTCGGCGAGGTCGTACAGCTTGGTCGGCGACGTGAGCGTGTCGTCCGACTTCATCTGACGGATCATCGAGCTGAGGAACTGCTGCTGGGTCTTGATCCGGGACAGGTCGCTCTCGTCGCCGAAGCTGTGCCGGGTCCGTACGAAGGCGAGGGCCTGCTCGCCCGCGATGGTCGACTCGCCGGCCGGCAGCTTGAGGTGCGACTTGGGGTCGTTCACCGGATGGGCCAGGCAGACCTTCACGCCGCCGACGGCGGTCGTCATCTCCTTGACGGCGTTGAAGTCGGCCATCATGAAGTGGTCGACGGTCAGGCCGGTGAGCTCCTTGACCGTGCGCATGGTGCAGCCCGGGTCGCGGCCGTCCTGGCCGAGGCTCGTGTTGAAGCGCACCCTGTTCGTGCCCGGGATCTTCCTGACGGTCCCGTCGGGCTGCTTGGTCTCGCACTCGGGGATGTCGGTGACCAGGTCGCGGGGGATGGACACCGCGGTGGCGTTCGTCCGGTCCTTGGAGACGTGGAAGAGGATGTTGGTGTCGGCGTGGCCGACGCTGCCCTTGTCCCCGTAACCCTCGTTGCCCGCGCCGGTGCGCTTGTCGGTGCCGATGATCAGGATGTTGAAGGGCTGGCCCTCCTGGAAGCCCTCGGTGCCGCCGGCCACCTCGATGGTGTTGATGTTGCCGTCGAAGTGCTTGTAGAGCGCGTACGCGCCGGCGGCGCCCGCCACGACGACGAAGGCCATGGTGCCGCCGGTCCACATCAGGACCTTCTTCTTGCGCGACTTCTCCGGCCGGCGCTTGCGGCGGCCCGCGACGGGCGGCTGCCGGTCGGCGGGCTCCGGGGCACGGCGACGGCGCTGCCCGGGCACGGGCGGGGCGGCCTCGGGGGCGCGGTCGTGCGAACGCGATCTCTGTCCCGGCGGGGTGGCGGCGTCCCGCGGGGCGCGGGGCCGCGGCTGGGACGGGGTGGCGGGCTGCTGCGGCCGCTGCGCTGCGGAGCGGTCCAGTCGCAGTTCGTAGTTACCGGTCTGCGGGTTGAAGACCCACTGGTCGGCGGGGTCGATCTCGTCCGCCCGTCCACGGCTGTGCGCGTCCACGGTTCCTTGAGTCCTCCGTCGGTACCGCCCGAGGCGCCTCCCCCTCAAGCGCTCGGTCGTTCGGTCCTTCGAGTGCGCGACCACGCGGTCGGCAGCACCGGATCGCGTCACACTATCCGCCCAGTTCAGCGTGGGGCGACGCCCGTGACAAATTCCACGCCCCTTACAACTGGGCAATTCGCTCAAACCTCATCGAGGGTCGCCCTCGCCTTGGGTCCGGCTTTACGAAACGCACAGAAACGGCCCGCGGGGAACGGGCCCTGGTGAGCGAGCCTCAGTGGCAGGAGCCCTCGGCCGCGTTCCGCCCCGCGAAGGACGGCGTCGCCGAGGCGTCGGGCCCGTCGCCGCTCCCGTCCGGCTCCCCCTTGTCGCCCGAGTGCACGGTCACGGGCTGGTCGGCGCGCAGCCGGGCGAAGAGCTGGTCGGCTGCGGGCTGCACCAGTTCGTCCCGGTTCGGGTCGTATGTGTACGGCCGTCGCGGCACCGTCAGGAACTGCACCTTGTCGGTCGGGACGGCCCGCATGGAACGCGCCAGGTCGTACAGATCGCGGAGCGAGGCGAGCCCCGGGTCGGTGGTGATCGACTTCGTGGCCGCGTCCAGGACCGGATAGAGCTTGGTCGGATTGAGCAGCACGCCGTCGCTCTGGACCTTGTTGACCAGGGCGCCGAGGAACTGCTGCTGGCGGTCCATGCGCTCGGTGTCGCTGCCGTTCCCGAGCGACTTGCGGGCCCGTACGAAGCCGAGCGCCTGCTCGCCGTGGAGCGTCTGGCGGCCGGCCGGCAGCTTCAGATGGGCGTCCTTGTCGTCGATCGGCTCCTTGAGGCAGATCTCCACCCCGTCGACCGCGTCCACCATCTTCTTGAAACCGCGGAAGTCGATCACCATGTGGTGGTCGATCCGGATGCCGGTCAACTTCTCCAGGGTGCGGATGGTGCAGGCGGCGCCGCCGAACTCGAAGGCCCAGTTGAACTGCGCGAACTGCTCCGTCGTCATGGTCTTGTCCGGCTTGGTGCAGCTGGGGATGCGCACCATGAGGTCGCGCGGGATCGACACGGCCGTCGCGCCGGCCCCGTTCGCGGAGATGTGCAGCAGGATCGTGGTGTCGGAGCGCTGTGTGCCCGAGCTCCGGCCGTACGCGCTGTTCCCCGGGCCGGTACGGGTGTCCGAGCCGATCATCAGGATGTTCCGCGCCGAGCTCACCGCCGGCGACGGCCGCTCACTCTCGTACTTCCGCAGCTCCGCTTCCGCCGTCGTGTCCGTGGTGATGTTCGCGTCCAGCTTCCGGTACGCCCACCACCCGACCCCGGCCGCCACGAGAACCACGACCGCGGCCGCCAGCGCCGCCCAGCGCAACCAGTGCCGCTTGCGCTTGGCTCCACCGGGCGTCTCTGGGCTGTCCGTCACGTCTGGTCCGTCCTCGATGGCATCTCGGAAGGCGTCATGACCCCTTGGCCGATCATGACCCGCCGAGGCCGCGGGGGCGCGGGCCGATGACCCGGACGGGTGACGCGAGCGACGCCACAAGCCTGTCGCCGCGCCGCGCGGGGCCGGGCCCCGCCTGATGGCGGGCTGCGCCGTGTGGGCCGGGGCCCCGCGTGATTGCGGGCTGCGCTGTGGCCGCGCCGTGGCCGCGCCGGCGTCCCGCCTGATTGCGGGCTGCGCCGTGTGGGGCCGTCCCGCCCGATCGCGGGCTGCGCCGTGTGGGCCGGGCCCCGCCCGATCGCGGGCTGCGCCGTGCCGCGCCGGCGTCCCGTCGCCCGCCCTGCCGTCGCCGCTCAGTGCGCCAGCGTCAGCGTCACCCGTTCGCTTTCCACCCGCTTCGCCAGCCCCTCCGCCCCCAGCTGCTCCACGTGCCGGCACAGCACCACCGACCCGCCCGCCACCAGCGGCGCGTACAGCCCGGCCGAGACGCCCGCCCAGCTGTCGTACGACTGGCCCGACAGAACCCGGGAGGCCGGCCCGAGGCCCAGCTCGGCCGCGTCGCGGCGCGCGCGGTCGACGAGCTGGGACGCCGTCAGTTCCGTACCGTCGACGACGAGGGCAGGGGCGTCCGGGTCGACCGGGACGAAGGGGGCGAAGCGGTCGCCCTGGCCGGGCACTTCGACGGCGTAGTCGGCGTAGCCCGCGGGCGGGGTCGGGAAGCGGCGGCCCAGTGGCGCGAGGGAGAGCGCGACGCGGTCTCCCGAACAGGCGAGGCCCGCCTCCAGGGAGTCGGGCCCGGCGATCACGTAGTCCGCGTCCGCCGGATCCCCGCCCAGCTCCGCCGTCACGCCGACGGACGCGCAGGCGAGCAGCCACACCGCGGTCTGCCAGTGCGCGGGCAGCAGCAGCGCGAGCCGGTCGCCGGGGGAGGCGGACAGTTCGCCCTGGAGGAGGTTGGCGGTCTTGGCCACCCAATTGGCGAAGGTGGCCACCGACAATTCCACGCGTTCACCGGTGGCGTCGTCGTAGAAAGTGACCAAGGGGCGGGCCGGGTCCGCGGCGAGCGCGGATCGCAGCAGGTCGGCGGGGGTTCGGTCGCTGGCGTTCACGCGGGCAAGATTACGCGTGGGGGCGCGGCGGGTCCCCCGTAACGGTGACCCCGTCCACCGGTCGGCCCGACGGACCGTCAGTTTCCGTGCGGATTCCCGACGGGCGGAACCCCGGCGCGGTACGGACGATCGCTCCATGCGTGCCTACCTCGCCTCCTCGATCGCCGTCACCTGCGCGGCGGCCCTCGCCCTGCCGCTCTCCCTGGCGACCGCGAACCCGGCCGGCGCCAGGCCGGCGGCAGCCACGTCCTCGCCCGCAAGCGCCCAACCCGCGAGCCCCGAGCTCGCCGGCTCCACCCAGTCGCTCCCGCTCGAACCCCTCGCCCCCGACGGCGCCCCGCGCGGCCGCGGCTCCGTCTTCGCCGCGCCGGCCGAGCGGGGGCTGACCCGGCGTGAGGTCCGGCCGTTCTCGCTCGTGGGCGTGGTGTGGGACGACGCCCGGGTCCCGCTGCACGGCAGTGTGCAGGTCCGCACCCGGGCCGCCGCGGACGGCGCCTGGTCGCAGTGGCAGGACGTGGAGACCCACAACGAAGAGCACGGCGCCGACCCGAACACCGCCGAGGGCCGTTCGGGCGCCCGGCACGGCTCGACCGCCCCGCTGTGGGTCGGCGACTCGAACGGCGTCGAGATCCGCGTACACCCGGAGTACCGGGCGACGCGCACCCTTCCGGCGGGCCTGCGCCTCGAACTGGTGGACCCGGGCCCGGACACGGAGCGGTCGGCCGGTGCGTACGACGCGATGGAGTCCGCGGACGTGACGGCGGCGGCCGCCGGGTCCACGGCGACCCGCTCCGCCGCCGTCGCGGAGGCTCTTGCGGACGAAGCCCCCGCCCCCGCCCTCGCCCCCGGCGACGGCACAGTCCTCCCCGCCCTCACCCGCGCCCAGACCCTCGCCACCCTCCCGGGCGTCACGGGCGTCACGGGCGCAAGGGGCGTCACGGGCGCAGGCAGAACCCGCGCGCTCGCGAAGGCGCCGTACATCGGCCCGCGGCCGAAGATCATCACCCGCAAGGGCTGGGGCGCCGACGAGCGGATGCGCGAGCGCGGCTTCGTCTACACCAAGACGATCAAAGCGGCGTTCGTCCACCACAGCGCCACCGGCAACAACTACAGCTGCCGCCAGGCCCCCGCCGTGCTGCGCAGCATCTACCGCTACCACGTGAAGAGCCTCGGCTGGCGTGACTTCGGCTACAACTTCGCCGTCGACAAGTGCGGAAACATCTACGAGGGCCGCGCCGGCGGCGTCGGCAAGGCGGTGATGGGCGCGCACACCCTCGGCTTCAACACCAACAGCATGGGCATCGCCGTCCTCGGCACCTACGGCAGCACCACTCCACCGGCCGCAGCCGTGTCCGCCATCGCGCGGCTGACCGCGTGGAAGTTGGGGCTGTACGGGGTGAATCCGAACGGAACGACGTATCTCACCTCGGGCGGCGGAAACCTCTACAAGAAAGGCAAGAAGGTCAAGTTCCATGTGATCGCAGGGCACCGCGACGGCTTCGCGACCGAGTGCCCGGGCGGGCGGCTCTACAACAAGCTCGGCACCGCCCGGTCGGCATCGGCGAAGTACCAGGGAAGGCGCTGATGGGGTCATGGACTCAACCATCTGCATAAACTGACCGGTCATATCGTACGGACGGCCGAACGAACGCCGACCCCGGCAGCGAGACCGGACCCGAACAGGAAGCAGAGACGAACAGGTGACCGAAGCGATTCTCCTGGTCGGTGGCAAAGGCACCCGGCTGCGTCCCCTGACGGTCAACACCCCCAAGCCGATGGTCCCGGCGGCGGGCGTCCCCTTCCTGACCCACCAGCTGGCACGGGCCCGGGCGGCCGGGGTCGAGCACATCGTCCTCGCCACCTCCTACCTGGCGGAGGTCTTCGAGCCGTACTTCGGCGACGGCTCGGCGCTCGGGCTCAGCATCGAGTACGTGACCGAGGAGGAGCCGCTCGGCACCGGCGGCGCCATCCGCAACGTCGCCTCCCGGCTGCGCTCCGGGCCCGAGGACCCCGTCCTCATCTTCAACGGCGACATCCTGACCGGCCTCGACATCCGCGCCCTCGTCGCCACCCACCGGTCCTCCGGCGCGGACGTGTCCCTGCACCTGACCCGGGTCGACGACCCGCGCGCGTACGGTCTCGTGCCGACGGACGGGACCGGGCGCGTCACGGCGTTCCTGGAGAAGCCGCAGACGCCCGAAGAGATCGTCACCGACCAGATCAACGCGGGCGCGTACGTGTTCCGGCGCTCCGTCATCGACACCATCCCGGCGGGGCGCCCCGTCTCCGTCGAACGCGAGACCTTCCCCGAGCTGCTGGCCGACGGGGCCCACCTCCAGGGCATGGTCGACTCCACGTACTGGCTCGACCTCGGCACCCCGCAGGCGTTCGTCCGCGGCTCCGCCGACCTCGTCCTCGGCCGCGCCCCGTCCCCGGCCGTGCCCGGCCGCTGCGGCGACCGGCTCGTCCTCGACACCGCCCGGGTCGCCCCCGACGCCAAGCTGACCGGCGGCACGGTCATCGGCCCCGGTGCCGTCATCGGCTCCGGCGCCCGCATCAACGGCTCCACCGTCCTCGCCGGCGCCGTCGTCGAGGACGGCGCCGTCATCACCGACTCCCTGATCGGCACCCGCGCCCGCATCGGCGCCCGCACGGTCCTCACGGGCGCGGTGATCGGCGACGCGGCGGAGATCGGCCCGGACAACGAACTCCGCGACGGCGTACGCGTCTGGTGCGACGCGAAACTCGCGGCGGGAGCGGTCCGCTTCAGCTCGGACCAGTAACCCCTCCACCACCGGGCCCGGCCCCTGCCCGGCCCTGCCCCGGCCTCGGCCCCACCCGGCCCGCGCACGGGCCTCCGCCCCGCCGGCCCGCCGTGTGGGCCTCCGCGCCGCCCACTCCGCCCCCGTGTGGGCAATCGTCCCGCTGGGGCGGGACGGGTGGGCACACGGGGACGTCGCCCCTTGCCGGGCCGAGGCTCCTCGCGCGTTGGCCCGCACCACGAGGGCGCCGCGCTCGCGGTGAACGCAGGCACAAGGGGCGAACGCGCCGCCGAGGGCGCCGTCCCGTTGTGCCCACCCGTCCCGCCCTGCGGGACGATTGCCCACAACGGGGGGCGGGTGAGGGCGTCGTCGCAGCGGGCGCAGCCGACAACGGGGACGGGGCGCCGGGCCCCCGGCGCAGCCCGCGACACCGCTACGCTCATACGCATGGCCGGCCGCTTCACCCCCCAACCCCCCACCACCCGCACCACCGCGCGCGGCGGCCACGTCCCCGTACCCAGGCCCGACGAGCAGCAGCCGCAGCCGGGCCCGGAGCTGGACCTCGGGCTCACGCTCGGGCCGCTGCGCCGCGGCCCCGCCGACCCCACCTTCCGTACGACCGCCGACGGCTCCGTCTGGCGGGCCAGCCGCACGCCCGACGGAGCCGGCACGCTCCGGGTCCGGCCGGACGGGCGCGCCGAGGCGTGGGGCCCGGGAGGCGCCTGGCTCATGCGGCGGACGCCCGCGCTACTGGGCGCCGATGACGACCCCGGCGCCTTCGTCCCGCGCCACAAGCTGCTCGCCGTCACCCACCGCGCCCGTCGCGGCCTGCGGCTGACCCGTACCGGGCTCGTGATGGAGTCGCTGATCCCGTCGATCCTGGAGCAGAAGGTGACGACGGACGAGGCGTACCGCTCGTGGCGGGTGCTCGTACGGAAGTACGGGGAGGCCGCGCCCGGGCCGGCGCCGGAGGGCATGTACGTGATGCCGGACGCGCGCGACTGGGCGCGGATCCCGTCCTGGGAGTGGCACCTGGCGAACGTGGACGGGAAGCGCTCCGCCACCGTCGTCCGGGCCGCCCGCGTGGCCGCCCGCCTGGAGGAGGCCGCGCAGATGCCGCCCGCCGAGGCCCGCAAGCGCCTCGAACTGATCCCCGGCATCGGCCCCTGGACCTCCGCCGAGACGATCCAGCGGAGCAACGGCGCACCCGACGAGGTCACCACGGGCGACCTGCACCTGCCGGGCATCGTCGGCTGGGCCCTGGCCGGCGACCGGACGGCCGACGACGCCGCCATGCTGGAGCTACTCGCGCCGTACGCGGGCCAGCGGCACCGGGCCGCCCGGCTGATCCTGCTGAGCGGCCGTGTGCCGCCGCGCCGGGCGCCGCGGATGACGCCGGGCGACATCACGCGTTGGTGACCGTGGCGGGTGCCAGGGGTGGCACGGGCTGTGTCGCGGGCTCGTGCCGCCGCGCCGGGCGCCGCGGATGACGCCCGGCAACCTCACGCGCCGCTGATCAGCGCACCTCGATGAACGCCGCCGCCTGCCGCGCCGTCCGTTCCTTCGGCGGCGCCGCCGGCCTGCCGACCGCGACCGCGCCCATCGGGTCCCAGTCGTCCGGCAGCCCGAGCACGTCCCGTACGACGTCCCGGCAGAACATCGTCGAGGAGACCCACGCCGAGCCCAGCCGCTCGCCGGCCAGTGCGACCAGCAGGTTCTGCACACCCGCGCCCGCCGCGACCACGAACATCTCGCGCTCGGCGGCGTCCCGGCGCGGGTCGCCGTAGTGGTGGGCGCCGTCCGTGACCAGGCAGGGCACGATCAGGTACGGCGCGTTGCGCAGCACGTCCCCGCGCCGGATCCGGCGCGCGATGGACTCCTCCGACCTGCCGTCGGCGCGCAGGTCCGCGATCCACGCGTCCCGCATGGCGTCGAGCAGTCGCACCCGCGCGGCCTCGGACTCCAGGAGCACGAAGCGCCACGGGGTGGTGTGGTGCGGGGCGGGCGCCGTGACGGCGGCGGCGACGGCCCGCCGGACCGCGCCCGGGTCGACGGGGTCGTCGGTGAACTCCCGTACGGTACGGCGCAGGGTCACCGCCTCCCGTACGGCCTCCGAGGTCCCGAGCCGGAACATGTCGTCGGCGGCGTCCCGCACCAGCGCCCGCGCGCCCGGCTCCTCGTCGCCGCCCACCACGTGTCCGAGGCCGCGTACGACGGCCACCGGCCGCCCCGTCGCCTTCCCCTTCACCAGGTCGCCGGCCGCGGCCAGCTCGTCGGCGGTGGCGACGACGGTCACGTTCAGCTCGTTGCCGTGGGAGTCGGCCACGCCCCGCAGGTCGTCGAGGACCCGTACCCCGGCCGCGCCGATGGCGACGTCGGTGAGTCCGCTGCGCCAGGGGCGTCCGAAGGTGTCGGTGACGACCACGCCGACGTCCACGCCGAGCGCCTCGCGCAGCCCGGCGCGGATCCGCGCGGCCGAGGCGTCCGGGTCCTCGGGCAGCAACAGCACCGTGCCGGCGGCGGTGTTGGAGGCGTCGACCCCGGCGGCGGCCATGACGAGGCCCTGCCGGTTCTCTACGATACGGAGGGCGCCGCGCCGCGCCACCACCCGTACCGTCTCGGCGTCGATCGCCTCCTCCCGGTCGGCGGCGGCGATCACCCGTCCCTCCGCCTTGCTCACGATCTTCGAGGTGACGAGCAGGACGTCACCGTCGACGAGCCCGGGGGACACGGAAGCGATCAGTTTGGCGACGTCGTCGCCGGGCGCCACCTCGGGCAGCCCGTCGAGCGCCCACACCTCGTACCGCGCGGATCCACGGCCGGAATCCCGGGCGACGGCCGTACCCACCGTCTCCGTCGCGCCGACAGCGCCTGTCTCCGTCGCGCCGACAGCGTCCGTCCCCGTCGCGCCCGCCGCGTCCGGTCCCAGAGCCCCCGCTCCGCCCCTCACGCGCCGGCTCCGCCGGCCTCCGCCGCCAGCGTCAGCGCCTCGCGCGCCATCGCCGCCGTCGCGTCCAGGTCGGTCATCATCAGCGGCACCGCGCGGCAGCGGATGCCCGCCGCCTCGACGTCCGCGACCGCGCCCGCGTCGACGGTGTCGACGAGCCAGCCGTCGATCAGGTCGGAGCCGTAGTGCCGGGCGACGGCCGCGGCCGTGGACTCCACGCCGACCGCGGCGAGGACCTTGTCGGCCATGCCGCGCACGGGTGCGTCGCCGACGATGGGGGAGAGGCCGACGACCGGCGCGGCGGCGGAGACGACGGCCTCGCGGATGCCGGGGACGGCCAGGATGGTGCCGACGGAGACGACGGGATTGGACGGCGGGAAGAGGATGACGTCCGCCTCGGCGATCGCCTCCAGGACGCCCGGAGCGGGCTTCGCCTGCTCGGCGCCGACCGGCACGACCGCCTGCGCGTCGACCGAGGCGCGCAGCTTCACCCAGTACTCCTGGAAGTGCACGGCCCGCTGCTCGCCGTCGACCTCGACGGCGACGTGCGTCTCGATCCGGTCGTCGGACATCGGGAGCAGCCGGACGCCAGGCTGCCAGCGGGCGCACAGCGCCTCGGTGACGGCGCTCAGCGGATAGCCGGCGCCCAGCATCTGGGTGCGGACGATGTGGGTGGCGAAGTCGCGGTCGCCGAGGCCGAACCACTCGGGCCCGACCCCGTACGCCGCGAGCTCCTCCTTGACGGTGAAGGACTCGTCCTCGCGGCCCCAGCCCTGTTCCTCGTTGATGCCACCGCCGAGGGTGTACATCACGGTGTCGAGGTCGGGGCAGACCTTGAGACCGAAGAGATGGATGTCGTCACCGGTGTTGCCGACGACCGTGATCTCCGCGTCGGGCGCGGCCTTCTTGAGGCCGCGAAGGAAGCGGGCACCACCGATGCCACCGGCCAGAACCACAATGCGCATGCAGTGCAGTTTGTCAGGCGGTGACGACTCCCGGGGCCGCCGGGGCGGAGCCGCACTGTGAGGTCAGCGACTCGTGCATCGACTCGTGCGTCGAGCCGTACGTCGACCCGTGCGTCGAGCCGTACGTCGACTGGTACGCCGACTCGTGCATCGGCATGTCGGTCAGGCCCGGGTAGTAGACGTGCAGGCTCACGGCCGGTTCGAGGGACTCGTTGACCATCTCGTGCACGTACCCGGGTGCGAACACGCGCTGCGCGCCGCCCGAGAGCTTCCGCGCGCCCCGCTCCGTACGCTCCGTCAGCTCGCCGGACAGGAGGGTGAGCACGCCGGACGACGGGCCGTGGTCGTGCCGGCCGCTGCCCTGGCCGGGCAGCCAGGAGAGCAGCCAGACCTCGTATCCGGGGCCGGTGCGCAGCCGGTGGTACCAGCGGGTGGTCGCGTCGTACTCGACGTACGGGGCCCACAGGGCCCGGTCGCCGGCGATCTCGCGGGCGAGCCCGGCGAACTCGGCCACGGTGACCGGGTGCTCGCGCTCGGGCTGGAGGAGGTGCGGGACCTCAAGGATGTCGCCGGCGATCTGAAGGTCGCTGTCCATGTTCATGGGATGCGGTGGTTCCTCGGCAGAAGTGCGGGGTGTCGCAGAGCAAGGGATGGTGCGAGGGGTCGTGCGAGGGGTGCGGCAGAAGCGGCGGGACGGCCGCGGGAAGACGCTGGAGCGCTAGGCGAAGAGGCGCATCAACAGCTGGGACAGCAACAGCGACAGGAACGCGTCTGGACAGCGCGGCGGAACCCACGGGCGTGGGTCGCGGAGGGCGCTGCGTTCGCTGGCATGCCACCAAAGTGAACGGAGGGACACCCGACTGTCAACTCAATGACCGATTTGGGGGTTATGTTTCACCTCATCCGGTTACTGTGCCCGGAGAAAGGTTTGTGCAGCCGGCGACCAGGAGACATGGCGCAGCATCCGCCGCCGTAAACACGGTGGAGGTCCTGTGATCAGACTGTGATCCGGATCGCTTCCGTGGCTGGATCGCAACAAGATCCATGTTTCGGCCGTCCTTATCTATGGACGGGCGGTGACGATCAGACCGGCGGCATGTGTCACGTTTTTTGGTGATTTGAACACTTTCCGTATACGCTTGGTTCCGCAGAGTGAATACGGGGCCCAATAGCAGATCTCGGCTTGACTCGCACAGAGCACGAACTTGTAATTTCACTCGTGTCGTTCGGCCCGGATCGATCCATCCGGAATCGACCACGGCGACATCACGGGGACGCACAGACGGACGAGGGGCGCACATGACCGAGACGTTCCAGGAACTGCTGGTCGAGGACGCGGGCGAGGAACTCGGCTGGCAGGAGCGCGCACTGTGCGCCCAGACCGACCCCGAGTCCTTCTTCCCCGAGAAGGGCGGCTCGACCCGGGAGGCCAAGAAGGTCTGCCTCGCCTGTGAGGTCCGCTCCGAGTGCCTCGAATACGCGCTGCAGAACGACGAGCGCTTCGGCATCTGGGGCGGCCTGTCCGAGCGTGAGCGTCGCCGCCTGAAGAAGGCCGCCGTCTGAAGAAGGCCGCGCCCTGAGGAAGGCCGCCGTCCGAGGAAGGCCGCCCCCTTGAGGAAGGCCGCCGTCTGAATCCGGCCATCACGCCCCCGGCAGCCGTACCCACCCGACGGTCCGCAGCCGTACCCACTCGACGGTTCGCAGCCGTACCCACCCAACGGTCCGCAGCCGTACCCACCCAACGGTCCGCAGCCTGTGCTCCACAGGCGGCGGACCGTTCTCGTGCCCGGCGTCCGCGTGGCAGCCGTTAGTGTGGGCCTCCGTCCGAGACGCACGCACCCACGCCCCCCGCGGGCGACCCCCGGCCGGAGGGCCCGTAGCTCGATGTCCTCAACTCCTGAGTTTCCGCGACACGTCGTCACCGCCGTGCTCGTCGCCCACGACGGCGCCCGCTGGCTGCCGGACGCGCTCGCCGGGCTGCTCGCCCAGGAACGCCCCGTACAGAACGCCGTCGCCGCCGACACCGGCAGCGCCGACGACTCCGCACGGCTGCTCAGCGAGGCGCTCGGCGACGACCGCGTCCTCCACCTCGCCCGCCGCACCGGCTTCGGCGCCGCCGTCGAGGAGGCCGTGCGCACCGCGCCCGTCCTCGGGCCCGAGGAGCTCACCTACCTGAAGCGGCCCAGCAGTTGGGACCCGGTCACCAGGACCTGGCGGGACGAGAACTACGACCTGCCCGAACTCCCGCACGGCGAGCCCGTCCAGTGGCTCTGGCTGCTCCACGACGACTGCGCGCCCGAACCCGGCGCCCTCACCGAACTGCTGCGCGTCGCCGACAGCGACGAGTACGCGGCCGTCATCGGCCCCAAGCTGCGCGGCTGGTACGACCGGAAGCAGCTGCTCGAAGCCGGCGTCTCCATCGCCCGCAGCGGGCGCCGCTGGACCGGCCTCGACCGCCGCGAGCAGGACCAGGGCCAGCACGACCAGATCCGCTCCGTCCTCTCCGTCTCCAGCGCCGGCATGCTGATCCGGCGCGACGTCTTCGAGGAACTCGGCGGCTTCGACCGCCGGCTGCCCCTCATGCGCGACGACGTCGACCTGTGCTGGCGCGCCCACGCCGCCGGCCACCGCGTCCTCGTCGCCCCCGACGCCGTGCTCCGGCACGCCGAGGCGTCCGCCCGCGAGCGCCGCACCGTCGACTGCGCCGGCCGCTCCGCCGCCAACCCGCACCGCGTCGACAAGGCCGGCGCCGTCTACACGCTGCTCGCCAACACCCGCGGCGCGACCCTCCCGTACGTCTTCCTCAGGCTCGTCGTCGGCACCGTGCTCCGCACCCTCGGCTATCTCGTCGGCAAGGCCCCCGGCCAGGCCGTCGACGAGGTCATGGGCCTGCTCGCCACGCTGCTGCGCCCCGAGAAGATCCTCGCCGCGCGCCGCCGGCGCAAGAACCCGGCCGTCCCCGCGAGCGAGCTCCGCCCGCTCTTCCCGCCGCCCGGCGCCACCGTCCGCGCCGCCGCCGAGCAGTTCGCCTCCCACTTCGGCGGCTCCGACGCCGACTCCGGCGGCTCCCGGCACGGCGTGGTCGAGTCGGGCCCCGGCGGCGACGACGCCGACTTCCTGGAGATCGAGCAGTTCGCCCGGCTGAAGAAGATCGCCCGCAAGCCCGGGCCCGTCCTCTTCGCCCTCCTCCTCGTCGTCTCCCTCGTCGCCTGCCGCAACCTCTTCGGCGGCGGCTCCCTCGCCGGCGGCGCCCTGCTGCCCGCGCCCGACACCGTCTCCGGGCTCTGGTCGCGGTACGCCGACGGCTGGCACGCCATCGGCACCGGCGGCACTCAGACCGCCCCGCCCTACCTCGCCGTCCTGGCCGCGCTCTCCGCGCTGTTCCTCGGCTCGACGTCCTTCGCGCTGACCCTGCTGCTCGTCTGCTCGGTCCCGCTCGCCGGCTTCACCGCGTACTTCGCCTCCCGCGGCATCGTCGAGTCACGGCTCCTGCGCGCCTGGGCCGCCGTCGCCTACGCCTTCCTGCCCGCCGCCACCGGCGCCCTCGCCGCCGGCCGGCTCGGCACCGCCGTCCTCGCGATCCTGCTCCCGCTCATCGCCCGCGCCGCCGTCTCCTCGTACGGGCTGAACCGGCCCGGCGGCGAGCGGGGCAGCTGGCGCGCCACCTGGGCGTACACCTTCCTCCTCACCTTCGCGATGGCGTTCACGCCGGTCGTCTGGCCGCTCGCGGTCCTCCTCGGCCTCGGCGTGCTCGCGCTCCGCCGCGCCGACATCACCGCGTACGGACTGCGCTTCCTCGCCACCGTCGGCACCCCGGTCCTCGTCCTGGCCCCCTGGTCGCTCTCCCTGCTGACCAGCCCCGCCGCCTTCCTGCGCGAGGCCGGACTCGACATCCGTACGGGCACGGCCGGCGCGCTCGACCTGCTCGGCGCCAGCCCCGGCGGCCCCGGCACCACCGGCGGGTTCGTCCTCCTCGGCCTCGTGCTCGCCGCGCTCGGCGCCCTGCTGCGCGCCGAGCGGGTGCTCGCCGTCCGCGCCGCCTGGGCCGCCGCCCTCGCCGGCCTGCTCTTCGCCGTCCTCACCAACGGTGCCGGAGACGCCGGGACCGGCTGGGCCGGCCCCGCCACCCTCGTCTACGGCGCCGCGCTGCTCGCCGCCGCCATGATCGGCGCCGAGGGCGGCCGCAGCCGCGTCGCCGCCCACGGCTTCGGCTGGCGCCAGCCCGTCGCCGCGCTCGTCGCCCTCGCCTGCGCCCTCGGCCCCGTCGTGTCCGCCGCCGGCTGGATGATCGGCGGCGCCGACGGCCCGCTCACCCGCCGCGACCCGGTCCAGGTGCCCGCGTTCGTCGCCGAGGAGAGCGGCACCCGCGACCAGGCCCGCACCCTCGTCCTCGGCGGCAGCTCGCCCGGCGAGGTCGCGTACACCCTGGTCCGCGGCTCCGGCGGCCGTCTCGGCGACGCCGAACTCGCCGCCACCGGCGGCAGCGACCCGCGCCTCGACCAGGTCGTCGCCCACCTCGTGGCCGGCTCCGGAGCCGACCAGACCGAGGAGCTGAGCGGCTTCGCGATCCGCTACGTGCTGGTACGGGACGGGGCGCCGCGCTCGATGAGCCGCGTCCTCGACGCCACCCCGGGCCTCAGCCGGCTCAGCCAGCTCGACGGCAGCGCGCTGTGGCGCGTGGACCGCGAGGTCGCCCGCATCATGATCGTGCCCGGTGCGGGTGCGGGTGCGGGTGCGGGTGCGGGTGCCGGTGCTGATGCCGGTGCCGGTGCGGACGCGGGGGCCGAGGGGGGAGCCGCCGTTCAGCCGGTGGCCGTCGCCGCCGGGCCCGTCGAGGCGCACACCAAGCTCCCGGCCGGCCCCGCCGGACGCGTCCTGCGCGTCGCCGACCGCGCCGACAGCGGCTGGACCGCCACCCTCGACGGCAAGGCGCTCAAGCCCGTCACGGTCGACGGCTGGGCCCAGGGCTTCGAACTGCCCGCCGAGGGCGGCCGCCTCGACCTCACCTTCGACGACCCGATCACCCACACCGCGTGGATCTGGGCCCAGGCCGGCCTCGCGCTCGTCCTCCTCGTCCTCGCCCTGCCCGGCCGTCGCCGCGACATCGACGACGACCTGCCCGACGAGGAGATCGCCATCCCCGCCCAGGCCGCCGAGGGCGACGGCCGCCGCGCCCGCCGCCTGCGCGCCGCGGCGGAGGCAGAGGCAGCGGCGGAGGCAGCGACGGACGCGGCGGCACAGGCGCCCGAGCAGGAGGCCGCCCCGGAGCCCGTCCCCGTACCCGTACCCGTCGTGCCCGTCGTACCCGTGCCGGAGGAGCCGGAGTGGGACGACCCGTACGCCGCCGCCTCGCAGCAGGGCTACTACCAGGAGCAGTACCAGGGGCAGCAGTACGCGTACGACCCCTACGGGCAGGCGCAGTACGACCACGCGCAGTACGACGCGGAACAGTACGCGCAGCAGCAGTACGACCCCGAGCAGTACGCGCAGCAGCCGCAGTACGACCCGTACGCACAGCAGCAGCAGCAACAGCAGCAGCAACAGCAGCAGCAACAGCAGGAGCAGCAGCCGAACGGCTACGACCAGCAGCAGCCGTACGACCCCTACGACCCGTACGGCTACGGGCAGCGTCCCGACGGGAGCAGCAACCAGTGAACCGCACCACCCTCTCCCTGATCGCGGTCGCCACCGCCCTGGCCGCCGTCACCGGCGTGGCCGCCCTGACCGCCCCCGACGGCACCGCGCCGGTCGCGACCCAGCCGCCGACGCGGCTGCCCGTCGAGCGCGCCGGTCTGCTCTGCCCGGTGCCGAGCACCTCGGAGGTGGCGGAGACGGCGTACACCTCGTACACACCCGCCTCCGCGAACAAGGACACGGGACAGACGGCCGGACAGACGGGGGGACAGACGGCCGGGCAGCCGGGCGAGCAGAAGGCGGCCAAGGCCGAGTTGAAGCCCGCCAGCGCCGCCGCCCTCCCCGGCGAGGACGCGTCCACCGACGCCAAGGCGAAGAAGCCCAAGGCGCCGAAGGCCCCGCCGACCGTCACCCAGGCCGGCACCCCGGTCACCGCCGAGGCCGACGGCCCCGACGCGCCCGCTCTGATCGGCACGGCGAGCGGCGCCCTCGCACCGGGCTGGACCGTCCAGCAGACCACCGTCGTCGCGGCCGGCGGCGCCCGTGGCCTGCTCGGCGTCAGCTGCACCGCCCCGGACACCGACTTCTGGTTCCCGGCCGCGTCCACGGCCAAGAACCGCCAGGACTACGTGCACCTCACCAACCCCGACGACGGCGCGGCCGTCGCCGACATCGAGCTGTACGGCCCCGACGGCGTCCTGAAGTCCCAGGTCACCGAGGGCATTCCGGTCCCCGCGCACTCCAGCGTCCCGGTGCTGCTCCCCACCCTCACCGCCGACCCGGCCCAGCAGGACGTCACCGTCCACGTGACCACCCGCAGCGGCCGCGTCGGCGCCGTCGTCGGCGTCGCCGACGAGAAGGCGGGCAGCGACTGGCTCCCGGCCTCCGCCGACCCGGCCGGCACCGCCGTCCTGCCCGGCATCCCGGCCGACGCGACCTCGGTCCGGCTCGTGGCGTACACACCGGGCGACGACGACGCCGACCTGAAGGTCCAGCTGGTCACCCCGACCGGCACGATCGTCCCGGCCGGCGCGGGCACCCTGCACGTCAAGTCCGGCATGACCGCCGCCCTCGACCTGCCCGACCTCACGCGCGGCGAGCCCGGCTCGCTGCTGCTGACCCCGACCGACCCGAAGAAGCCCACGCCGGTCGTGGCCGCCGTCAGGGTCGCACGCGGCAAGGGCGACAAGCAGGAGGTCGCCTTCATCCCGGCCACCGCCGCCATCGAGGGCCGCGCGTCCGTCGCCGACAACCGCGCCAAGGGCGCCACTCTCGTCCTGACCGCCCCCGCCGCGAGCGCCGAGGTCCGGATCACCGCCTCGGCCGGCTCCGGCGGCGGCACCCCGGTCACCAAGACGGTCACGGTCAAGGGAGGCACCACGCTCTCCATGGACGCGCCCGTCCCCGACGGTCTCAAGGGCTCCTACGCGATCACCGTCGAACGCCTCTCGGGCGGCCCGGTGCACGCCTCGCGCACGCTGGCGCTGCCGCAGGACGACATCCCGATGTTCACGGTCCAGCCGCTCGTCGACGACCGAGGCACGGTGCGGGTGCCGAAGGCGCGCCAGGACCTGACGGTGCTCGACGACTGAGCCGGCCCTGAGCCCGGCGTCTGGGCCGGGCGTCTGAGCCTAGCCTCTGAGCTCGGCGTCTGTGCCTGGCCTCTGTGCCTGGCGTCTGAGCCCGGCGTCTGAGCCTGGCCTCTGAGCTCGGCGTCTGAGCCCGGCGTCCGTGCCCGGCCTCTGTACCCGACTCGTCGGAGACGGTCAGTCCTGGCCGTACCGCGGGTCGACCGACTCGGGGGAGAGGCCGAGCAGATCGGCCACCTGCTCGACGACGACCTCGTGGACGAGCAGGGCCCGCTCGTCGCGGCCCTTCGAGCGGATCTCGACCGGCCTGCGGTAGACGACCACGCGGGCCGGCTCGTTCTTCTCCGCGGGGGTCGAGCCGCCCAGCGGCACGACCGGCTCGCCCGGCACCGCCGGAGGGACCTCCATCACCAGGAACTCCACGTCCGCGAGCTGCGGCCAGCGCCGCTCCAGACGCTCCACCGAGTCCAGGACCAGATCGCGGAAGGTGTCCGCGCGGCTCGCGGACAGCGGGACCTGCGGCGGGGCGACCGGCCCCCGCATGCCCCGGCCGTGGCGGTCACGGCGCCGCACGCGCGGTACGGGACCGGTGCTGTCCATGCTCTCGGTGGTGTCCGTCACTGACGCAGCGTAACTCTCTCCGGTGGTTCGGGACCGGTGCAAAGCGGCCGGAACGGTGGCGTGCGTCCGTCACGGCTGTCGGAAGCTGTCGGAAGGCGATCGTTCCGGCCGGACAACGGGCCGATTCACCGCCCCGGTCGGATCGGCCATCTGGCCGTCCATGACCGGATTTCTCCCCCTGCCTGTCCGGATCCCGACCCGCCCCGGCCCTCGTATCCCCGCCGTATCCCGGCGCTCCCGCAGGTCAGAAGGGCCCTCCCGAACGGCCTCGTGGCGGACGTCACACCGCGACACGGTGGAGTGACCTGGGGGAGAGTCGTCGCGGCCCGCTCAAGAGTGCGGTACCGTCCAACGTCGTGAGCCCTGTACGTCGCTGTTCGCGCACCGCGTGCGGCCGCCCTGCCGTCGCGACACTGACGTACGTCTATGCCGACTCGACTGCGGTCCTCGGCCCGCTCGCCACCTACGCCGAGCCCCACTGCTACGACCTGTGCGCCGAGCACAGCGAGCGCCTGACCGCCCCGCGCGGCTGGGAGGTCGTGCGGCTCTCCGACGGCAACGCCCCTACCCGCCCGAGCGGCGACGACCTCGAAGCCCTCGCCAACGCGGTACGGGAGGCGGCCCGCCCCCAGGAACGCGCGGCGGAGGCCGGCGGCAAGGGCGTCCCGGGCGGCCGGAGCGGCGACCCGATGGAGGTCGGCCGCCGGGGACACCTTCGGGTGCTCCGTTCCCCCGAAAACTGATCAAGGCCCCCTTCCGGGTAGTTTGGGCCCCGCGCATTCCGCGTCCTCCACGTCGCGGGTCGCGCGAGCCGAGACATACCGAGACCTCAGGAGGGTTGGTCCGTGGCTGCTGCTGATCTGTCGCAGATCGTGAAGGCGTACGACGTCCGCGGGGTGGTGCCGGATCAGTGGGACGAGACCCTGGCGGAGCTCTTCGGCGCCGCGTTCGTACGGGTCGTGGACGCCGAGGCCGTCGTCATCGGCCACGACATGCGCCCCTCGTCGCCCGGTCTCGCCGCCGCCTTCGCGCGTGGCGCGGCCCGCCTCGGCGCCGACGTCACCATGATCGGGCTCTGCTCCACCGACCAGCTGTACTTCGCCTCCGGGCAGCTCGGCCTGCCGGGCGCGATGTTCACCGCCTCGCACAACCCGGCCCAGTACAACGGCATCAAGATGTGCCGCGCCGGCGCCGCCCCGGTCGGCCAGGACACCGGCCTCTCCGACATCCGCGCGCTCGCCGAGCAGTGGACGGAGCAGGGCGCGCCCGAGCCGGCCGAGAGGCCGGGCACCGTCAGCGAGCGCGACACGCTCAAGGACTACGCGGCCCACCTGCTCTCCCTCGTGGACCTCGCCTCCATCCGCCCGCTCAAGGTCGTCGTCGACGCCGGCAACGGCATGGGCGGCCACACCGTGCCCACCGTCTTCGCGGGCCTGCCGCTCGACGTCGTCCCGATGTACTTCGAGCTCGACGGCACCTTCCCGAACCACGAGGCCAACCCGCTCGACCCGAAGAACATCGTCGACCTCCAGGCCCGCGTCCGCGCCGAGGGCGCCGACCTCGGTCTCGCCTTCGACGGCGACGCCGACCGCTGCTTCGTCGTCGACGAGAACGGCGACCCGGTCTCCCCGTCCGCGATCACCGCGCTCGTCGCGGCGCGCGAACTCGCCAAGCACGGCGGCAGCGGCACGATCATCCACAACCTGATCACCTCCTGGTCCGTCCCGGAGGTCGTCCGCGAGCACGGCGGCACGCCGGTGCGGACGCGCGTCGGCCACTCCTTCATCAAGGAGGAGATGGCGAAGACCGGCGCCATCTTCGGCGGCGAGCACTCCGCCCACTACTACTTCAAGGACTTCTGGAACGCGGACACCGGCATGCTCGCCGCGCTCCACGTCCTCGCGGCCCTCGGCGGCCAGGACGGGCCGCTCTCCGCCCTGGTCTCCTCCTACGACCGCTACGCCTCCTCCGGCGAGATCAACTCCACCGTCGCCGACCAGGCCGCCAGCCTCACCGCCGTGCGCACCGCCTTCGCCTCCCGCGACGGCGTCACCCTCGACGACCTCGACGGCCTCACGGTCACCGCCACCGACTGGTGGTTCAACCTCCGCGCCTCCAACACGGAACCCCTCCTCCGCCTGAACGTGGAGGCCCGCGACGAGGCGACGATGGAGCGGGTACGCGACGAGGCCCTGGCCCTGATCCGAGCCTGAGCCGAAGGAGCCGTGGGGCGGGGCCGGCCCGGGCGCGCTGGGATGTCGCCCACTCCGCCCCCCCGGCCCCCCGTGCGGGCAATCGTCCCGCTGGGGCGGGACGGGTGGGCACACGGGACGGCGCCCTTGCGGGCGCGTTCCGCTCCTGGGCCTCTGGGCCTACGCCGCCCCCGCGCACGCGGCGCTCACCGCGCCGCCCGCCGGGGTGGAGGTCACCGCGCCGCCCCCGCGCACGCCGCACTCACCGCGCCGCCCGCCCGGTGGACGTCACCGGCGGGCGCCGCGCTCCTCGGGCCGGCCACGCCGACGACACACAACACGTCGCCCCCCGTTTCCCGCTCCGCCCACGTCTCGCCCTCTCTCCGCCACAAAAGCCCCGCAACGTAACCAGCGGCGCCCCGCCCCGCATCAAGGGCGCTGCCCGCGGCCCGGCGGTAGGCTGACCTGGCCCGAAGACCGTCCGTACCGCTCCCCGAAGGGACCGCCCATGCCGCTCGAAGCCGGCCTCCTGGAGATCCTGGCCTGCCCGGCCTGCCACGCCCCGCTGAACGACCGTTCCGCGGAGGAGACCCCGGAGCTCGTCTGCACCTCCGCCGACTGCGGTCTCGCGTACCCGGTCCGCGACGGCATCCCGGTCCTGCTCGTCGACGAGGCGCGCCGCCCCGAGTAGCCCGTATGCCCGTGCACGGCCCCTACGCCCGTACGTCGTACGCGACTCGTACGACGTACGCGACGCGCACGCCATAGGCGACCCGTACGCGACGCGTAGGCGACCCGCACGCGACCCGTACGACGGGGAAGTCCCTGATGAGGGGACCTCGACGAGAGAACTCGACGAGGAGACCTCTGGGGGCCGTCTCCCCGGGGGCGACCCTCGGGGGACAGACCACGCGGCACCCCGGCCGACCACCGGCCGAGGGTCCCGCCACCGACGACCGGAGGCCCGCCACATGCTCGACGAGACCCTCCTCGACGCACCGGAAGCCCTCGCCCTCGCCGACCACCGCGGCCTGCTGCGCGGCGCCGCCGAGGCGGGCGCGCGGGTACGGACCGCCGCCCGGCACGCCGCCGAGGCCGGCGTCGCGGAGCTCCGCCCGGACGGCCGCCCCCGCGCGGTCCTCGTCGCGGGCCCCGGCACCGCCGCCGCCGGTGTCGCCGACCTGGTCGGCGCCCTCGCGGGCGCGGCCGCCCCGGTGATCCGGCTGCAGCCGACGGGCGTCGCCGCGGCCGCCGGTGCGCTGCGCTGGGCGCTGCCCGGCTGGGCGGGCTCGGTCGACCTGCTCCTCGTACCGACGACCGACGGCTCCGAGCCTGGCCTCACCCTCCTCGTCGAGCAGGCTTACCGCCGCGGCATCACCGCCGTCGCCGTCGCCCCGAAGGGCTCACCGCTCGCCGAGTCCATGGGCGGCTCCCGCGGTCTGTTCGTACCGCTGGCGATGGCCCCGCACGAGGCGCCGGACGAGTACGGCGAGTCGCTGGCCGCGAGCCCGGGCGCGCTGTGGGCGCTGTTCACGCCGCTGCTCGCGCTGCTCGACCGGGTCGGCCTCCTTGAGGCCCCGCCGGACGCGCTGGAGCAGGTCGCCGAACGCCTGGACCGGATGGCGGAGCGCTGCGGCCCTGCCATCGCCACGTACAGCAACCCGGCGAAGACCCTCGCCGCCGAGCTCGCCGACACCCTGCCGCTCGTCTGGACCGAGGGCGAGGCGGCGGGGCCGGCCGGCCGCCGGTTCGCCGCGGTCCTCGCCGAGCTGGCCGGCCTGCCCGCGCTCGCCGCGGAGCTGCCGGAGGCGCTGCCCGCCCACGGCATGCTGCTGACCGGCGACTACGCGGCGGGCGCCGACCCCGACGACTTCTTCCGCGACCGCGTCGAGGAGCCGCAGGCCCTGCACACCAGGGTCGTACTGCTGCGCGACCGGCCCGCCGAGGGCAACCCGCTCAGCGCCGCGCCCGCCGCCCGCGAGCTCGCCCTCGGCCACGACACGGCCATCAGCGAGGTGGAGCCGGAGGAGGGCAGCGCGCTGGAGACGCTGGCCGAGCTGCTCGCCGTCACCGACTTCGCCGCCGTGTACCTGTCCCTCGCCTCCTCGGGCCTCTCCGCCGAGTAACCGAGCAAGCCCTCCGCCGAGTGACCGAACAGCGGAACAACCGAACAACCAGGCAAAGCCCGGACGCCCGAGTCCGAACAACCAAGCAAGCCCGGACTCCCGAGTCCGAACAACCGAACAACCGCACCGCACGCATGACACCCGACGCGCGAAGCCACCCCACCCCACCCCGCACCACGACCGCGCGCCGCCCCCGCACGTCCTGAGCCGCCCCTCCGGCCCCTCACCGCCCCCACTCACCCCGCCCCCACGTCCATCACCGCACCCACCGCACTGAAAAGAGCTGGAAGCCCCATGGACCGCCTCGTCAACACCGTGCGCCCCTACGCCTGGGGTTCCACGACGGCCATCCCGGAACTGCTCGGCGTCGCCCCCACCGGCGAGCCCCAGGCCGAGATGTGGATGGGAGCCCACCCCGGCGCCCCCTCCCGCACCGACCGCGGTCCGCTCAACGAGCTCATCGACGCCGACCCGGTACGCGAACTCGGCCCGGCCACCGTCGAGAAGTTCGGCCCGCACCTCCCGTTCCTCTTCAAGATCCTCGCCGCCGGCGCCCCGCTCTCCCTCCAGGTCCACCCCGACCTCGCCCAGGCGCGCGCCGGGTTCGCCGCCGAGGAGGCCACGGGGCTGCCGGTCGACGACCCGCGGCGCAACTACAGGGACGCCAACCACAAGCCCGAACTCATCTGCGCGCTCACCGAGTTCCACGGCCTGTGCGGCTTCCGCGACCCCGTCGAGGCCGCCGACACGATGGCCGCGCTCGGCGTGGACGCGCTCAAGCCGTACGTCGACGTGCTGCACGCCCACCCCGAGGAGGCGGCCCTCCGCGAGGTCCTCACCGCGCTGCTCACGGCCGACCCCGCCGAGATCGCCCACACCGTCGCCGAGGCCGCGCACGCCGCCGCCCGCCTCGGCGGCGCCCACGCCCCGTACGCCCAGATCGCCCACCACTACCCGAGCGACCCCGGCGTCCTCGCCGCCATGCTGCTCAACCTGGTCACGCTCCAGCCGGGCGAGGCGCTCTACCTCGGCGCGGGCGTGCCGCACGCCTACCTCGACGGCCTCGCCGTCGAGATCATGGCCAACTCCGACAACGTGCTGCGCTGCGGCCTCACCCCCAAGCACGTCGACGTCCCCGAACTGCTGCGGGTCGTCCACTTCGAGCCGCGCGAGCCGGGCATCCTGCGGCCGGAGGCGTCGGTGACGGGCGAGGAGCTGTACGACACCCCGGTCGACGAGTTCCGCCTCTCCCGCTACGTACGGGCCGAGGGCGCCGCCCCGACCGACCTCACCACCCCCACTCCCCAGATCCTGCTCGCGACCGCGGGCCGGCCCTCCGTCGGTGACCTGACCCTCGGTCCGGGCGAATCGGTCTTCGTCCCGGCGGGCGAAAAGACCGAACTGTCCGGTACGGGAACGGTTTTCCGTGCCACTGTGGTGGCCTGATGCAACAATGACCGGCCGTACCACCGTGGTCACACCGTGCGCGGTACGGCCGGAGCATCGACGAAGGGAAGACGAGGACCCATGAGCGCGTCAGGCGGAACCAAGGCGATCGTGGCGGCACTCGCCGCCAATCTCGCGATCGCCGCAGCGAAGTTCGTGGCGTTCGTGTTCAGCGGCTCGTCCTCGATGCTCGCCGAGGCCGTCCACTCGCTGGCCGACTCCGGCAACCAGGGCCTGCTCCTCCTCGGCGGCAAGCGCGCCCAGCGCGAGGCCACCCCGCAGCACCCGTTCGGCTACGGCCGCGAGCGCTACATCTACGCCTTCCTCGTCTCCATCGTGCTGTTCTCGGTCGGTGGCATGTTCGCCATCTACGAGGGCTACGAGAAGATCAAGCACCCGCATCCGATCGAGGCCTGGTACTGGCCGGTCGGCGTCCTCGTCTTCGCGATCATCGCGGAGTCCTTCTCCTTCCGCACCGCGATCAAGGAGTCGAACGAACTGCGCGGCGACCAGTCCTGGACGGACTTCATCCGCCGGGCGAAGGCCCCCGAGCTCCCCGTCGTCCTCCTGGAGGACTTCGGCGCCCTCATCGGTCTCGTGCTCGCCCTCGGCGGCGTCGGCCTGGCGCTGGCCACCGACAACGGCGTCTGGGACGGCATCGGCACCGTCTGCATCGGTGTCCTCCTCGTCCTCATCGCGATCGTCCTCGCCGCCGAGACCAAGTCGCTGCTGCTCGGCGAGGCCGCGGGCACCGAAGAGGTGAAGAAGATCGAGGACGCGATCGTCGACGGCGAGACGGTCACCCGCCTCATCCACATGCGCACCCTCCACCTCGGCCCGGAGGAGCTGCTCGTCGCGGCCAAGATCGCCGTCCGCCACGACGACACCGCCGCCGAGGTCGCCCGCGCCATCGACGCGGCCGAGGTCCGCATCCGCGCGGCCGTCCCGATCGCCCGGGTCATCTACCTGGAGCCGGACATCTACAGCGAGAAGGCGGCCCGGTCGAAGAGCGCCTGACCGCCCGACGAGAGGCCCCGGACCAACTGGTCCGGGGCCTCTCGTCATGTTCGGTCGTCCGTCAGGCGGGTACGTACGGAGAGGCCGGCGGCACCGCCGTGCGCCGCGCCCGCCCGGCCAGCCACCCACCGAGCCCGAGCCCGGCCCCGACGACCAGCACCACGCCGCCGCCGAAGGCCCCGGCGATGGCGCCGACCGCGCCCAGCGGACTGTCCGCCACCCGCTCCTTCACGGCCGAGACGGGGACCGTCCCGCCCGGCGACGTGTCCTGGTGGTGGCGCGAGTCCAGCGAGTTGCCCCGGTTGTCGCCGAGCAGGAACAGCCGTCCCTCCGGCACCTTCACGTCGAAGCCCGGCGCGCCACCGATCGGGTCGCCGTGGAGGACGTACGGCTCCGCGAGCGGCTTCCCGTTGACGTACACGGCCCTCTCGTCGGACGTCACCCGGTCCCCGCCGACCCCGATCACCCGCTTCACCGACAGCCCCTCACGGATGCCCCACTCGGGCACCGAGACGAGGACGACGTCCCCGCGCCGCACCTCCGACGGCTCGATCCGCTCGGCGAAGAGCCGGTCCCCGGGCCCGTACGTCGGCCGCATCGAGTCGCTCGGCACCGTGTGGCCGGGATACGCGCTCCGCAGCCACAGGCCCCCGGCGACCAGCAGCGCGCCCAGCGGCACCAGCACCCACCCCGCGACCCGCAGCCCTCGTCCCGGTCTCATCACTCGACCCCTCCCGTCGCACCCGCACGAATCCGGCCCGCACCCTATCCACGAGGCCCCGCGCCCCGCGCCCCGCGCCCAGGAGGGGCGGAGGGCCGCGCACCCTCTGTCGAGCCCCGCTCCGGCCAGTCCCCGGCCGGCCGCCCGCCAGTCCCCGGCCGGTCGGCCGCCAGTCCCCGGCCGGTCGGCCGCCAGCCTCCCTCCCGTCGGCCGCCCGTCACCAACCCGTCACCAACCCGCTTCCCAGCCCGTCTCCGGCCCGCCTGCGGCCCGTCTGTGGCCGGTCTTCGAGCCGGGGCGGACTGTGGGCCGCTGCGCCGATCGGTGTAGATTCGTGACCAGCCAGACGTCGCTGCTGATGGCGGTCGGGCGGTCCGCACACGGGCCGGCCGAGGGAGAGAGGGCCTCCGACGACTGCACCGCGGGAGCACCGGGCATTCGTATGCCCGCGTCGTCGCCTGACAGCCGCGGTGCCAGGCGCCCAGTCGACCCTCGAAACCCGATTTCACGAGGAGCAGCTCCAGTCATGACGACTGCCACCACGCAGGACTTCAAGGTCGCCGACCTGTCGCTGGCCGAGTTCGGCCGCAAGGAGATCACCCTCGCCGAGCACGAGATGCCCGGCCTGATGTCCATCCGTCGCGAGTACGCGGACCAGCAGCCGCTGGCCGGCGCCCGCATCACCGGCTCGCTGCACATGACCGTGCAGACCGCCGTCCTCATCGAGACCCTGGTCGCCCTCGGCGCCGAGGTCCGCTGGGCCTCCTGCAACATCTTCTCCACCCAGGACCACGCCGCCGCGGCCATCGCCGTCGGCCCGAACGGCACCGCGGACAACCCGCAGGGTGTCCCGGTCTTCGCCTGGAAGGGCGAGACCCTGGAGGAGTACTGGTGGTGCACCGAGCAGGCCCTCACCTGGCCGAACACGCCCACCGGCGGCCCGAACATGATCCTCGACGACGGTGGTGACGCCACCCTCCTCGTCCACAAGGGCGTCGAGTTCGAGAAGGCCGGCTCCGCCCCGGACCCGTCCACCGCGGACAGCGAGGAGTACGGCTACATCCTCCGTCTCCTCAACCGCACCCTGGCCGAGAACCCGCAGAAGTGGACCCAGCTGGCGTCCGAGATCCGTGGCGTGACGGAGGAGACCACCACCGGTGTCCACCGCCTCTACGAGATGCAGCAGGCCGGCTCCCTGCTCTTCCCGGCGATCAACGTGAACGACGCCGTCACCAAGTCGAAGTTCGACAACAAGTACGGCTGCCGCCACTCCCTCATCGACGGCATCAACCGCGCCACCGACGTCCTCATCGGCGGCAAGACCGCCGTCGTCTGCGGCTACGGCGACGTCGGCAAGGGCTGCGCCGAGTCCCTCCGCGGCCAGGGCGCCCGCGTCATCGTCACCGAGATCGACCCCATCTGCGCCCTCCAGGCCGCGATGGACGGCTACCAGGTGACGACGCTCGAGGACGTCGTCGAGACCGCCGACATCTTCATCACCACCACGGGCAACAAGGACATCATCATGGCGTCCGACATCGCCCGCATGAAGCACCAGGCGATCGTCGGCAACATCGGCCACTTCGACAACGAGATCGACATGGCCGGCCTGGCCGCGATCCCGGGCATCGTCAAGGACGAGGTCAAGCCGCAGGTCCACACCTGGACCTTCCCCGACGGCAAGGTCGTCATCGTCCTGTCCGAGGGCCGTCTGCTGAACCTCGGCAACGCGACCGGCCACCCGTCGTTCGTGATGTCGAACTCCTTCGCGGACCAGACCCTGGCCCAGATCGAGCTCTTCGCCAAGACCGCCGAGTACCCGGTCGGCGTCTACACGCTGCCGAAGCACCTCGACGAGAAGGTCGCCCGCCTCCACCTCGACGCCCTCGGCGTCAAGCTGACGACCCTCCGCCCCGAGCAGGCCGCGTACATCGGCGTCTCGGTCGAGGGCCCGTACAAGCCGGACCACTACCGCTACTGATCCCACGACCGGCGGGTGACAGCCCCGGGCGAAAGCCCACTGACACCCACCCGTCGCAGGACTCCGTGACGGAAAAGGCAGGCCCCCGCACCCCCGTGCCGGGGGCCTGCCTCGTCTCATGACCGCGACAGCCGCTCGCAGAACCCGCGCGCAGCAGCAGCTCGCAGCAGCAGCTCGCAGTACCTGTCGCGACAACCGCTCGCGACTACCGCTCCAGGAAGCACCCCGAGGACCCATGCCCCGCGGCCGCTATTCGCTCCATGATCCGCACGATCACACCCCCCTCGGTGAAGAGCACTTCAACTGCGCGCCCGGGCCCTCCGGCTGGCGCTACGTCTCACAGCTCACCAACCCCTCCGGCGAGCCCACCGGCTCCGTCGACCTGGCCATCGACGAACTCGGCCGCCCCATCCGCCTCGAACTCCACGCCGCGAACTGGCAAGTCCGCGGCGCCGCCCTCGACGGCGTCACATGGGTCCGTACCGACCCCACCGGAACCCATGCCACCGAAGGCAATGTGCGCGCCCACGCCTTCACCGGCACGTCCCCGGCATTCCTCGTCGCGATCTCCCGACTCCTGCGCCTCACCCCCGATTCCCCGGAGACCCGCGTCCGGCTCGTCGCCTTCACGGATCCCGTCCTCGCCCCCCTGACGGTCGACCAGTCCTGGGCCCTGGTGAACAGTGAAGCGCACGCCACTGACAACGGCCCCCTGATCGTGGACGAGTACCAGGTCAGCGCCCTGGACACGGGGGAGCAGCACACCATTCACATCGCCGGCGACGTGGTCCTCGCGGCCCCCGGCATCGAACTCGAAGAGCTCGACACCCCGCCGAACGTCCTCTGAGCTCAGGCGGGCGGCGCGAACCCGGTCGCGGGCCGCTCGGGAGCGACGGGCGCCTCGACGACGGGCGCCTCGACGACTGGCGCCTGAACGACAGGCGGCGAGACAGGCACCGGAGACAGAGGGGCGGGAGACGCGGGCGCAGGAGCCAGGGGGTCGGGCGCCGGGGCGGGAGCCCCTCCCACCCCCGCCGGCCGGCCCGCCGGCGGCGCGAACACCCGGCGCGCGTCCCGCGCCTGCCGCTCGGCCACCACGCCCGCCAGATACGCGGCGGCCGGCACCCCCGGCGGCGGAGGCGTCCCCGTCCGGGCCACCAGCTCGTCCGCGAGTCGTTCCGCCAACCGCTGCCCGACCGCCGGGTCGAGCTGCCGCATCCGCATCAGGTACTGACGTATCTCCAGCCACAGCGCATCCGGCACCGCCGACAGGTCGAGCCCCGCGAACCGCCCCACCAGCCACGCCGGCGGAGGCGGCACCACCAGGCCCGCCGCCGGCGCCACCCGCTCGCGGACCACCAGCGTTCCCGCGAACACGTCACCGAGCCGTCGCCCACGCTCCGACACCAGCGACGCGATGCACGCGACCGCCCCGAAGGTCATCAGGATCTCCACGACCCCCATCGCCCCGCGCATCAGCGCGTGCCGGAACCGGATCGGCCCGCCGTCGTCCCGCACCACCCGCAGCCCGCACGCCAGCTTCCCCAGAGACCGCCCGTGCGACAGCGTCTCCACCGCGATCGGCGCCCCGACCAGGACCAGCAGGAACGACACGATCGACAGGGCCATCGCCGCCGCCTCGTCGAGCGACGCCGTGGCGACCGCGAGCCCGAGACCGATCAGCAGATACGCGGCCCACACCACGACCAGATCGATCAGCAGCGCCAGCGCCCGGCTCGGCAGCCGTGCCGGCTGCAGCCCCAGATAGACGGCATCCCCCGTCACCACCCCGCTCACGGCGCCCCACCCTTCGTCACCCAGCCGAACCCCGTCCGAACGCCAGTCTGCCAAGCTGACCCGCAGCGCGCCGCAGTACTCAGAACCCGTACCACGCATCCGTACGCCCCGTACGACCCGTACGCACCCGTGCCTGGAGCAGCAGCCGATCATGGACCTGGACGTCTTCGTCACCGCCCACCGAGCCGAGTGGGACCGCCTCGACCACCTGCTCCGCCGCGGCCGCCGGCTCACCGGCGCCGAGGCCGACGAGCTCGTCGCCCTCTACCAGCGCACCGCCACCCACCTCTCCCTCATCCAGTCCAGCGCGCCCGACCCGATGCTCACGGCCCGGCTCACCCAGCTCGTCGCCCGTGCCCGTGCCACGGTCACCGGCACCCGCCGCGCCTCCTGGCGGGACGCGGTCACCTTCCTGACCGCCGGTTTCCCGGCCGCCGTCTACCGCTCGCGCCACTGGTGGATCCCGACCGCCGTCCTCTCCACGCTCCTCGCGGCCCTGATCGGCTGGTGGATCGGCACCCACCCGGAGGTCCAGTCCGCCCTCGGCGCCTCCGCCTCGTTGCGCGAGATGACCCGTCCCGGCGGCCAGTACGAGACCTACTACTCCAGCCACCCGGCGGCGTCCTTCTCCGCCCAGGTCTGGACGAACAACGCCCGGGCCGCCGCCACCTGCCTGGTCCTCGGCGCCTTCCTCGGCATCCCGGTGCTGATGATCCTCTTCGCCAACATGCTGAACCTGGGCATCGGCATAGGACTGATGACCTCCGCCGGCCGCCTCGACGTCTTCCTCGGCCTCGTCCTGCCGCACGGCCTCCTCGAACTCACCGCGGTCTTCGTCGCCGCCGGCACCGGCCTCCGCCTCGGCTGGACCCTCATCGACCCGGGCCCCACCACCCGCCGCGCCGCCCTCGCCCAGCAGGGCCGCGCCGCCATCGGCATGGCCATCGGCCTCGCCCTGGTCCTCTTCGTCTCCGGCCTGATCGAAGGCTTCGTCACCCCCTCCGACCTGCCCACCTGGGCGCGCATCGGCATCGGCATCGCCGCTGAGCTGGCATTTCTCGCGTACGTCTATGTCCTCGGCGGCCGCGCGGCACGCGCCGGCGACACGGGCGACGTCGATGAGCCCGACCGCGCGGCCGAGCTGCCCACCGCCGCCTGATGTGCGGAGCACACCGCTGACCTGCTAGTCTCCTCTTCGCCCACAAAACCTGTTGACACGGGTCGCGTGGGGAGGTAGATTCAAACGGTTGCCCGGGGAGCTGGACAAGCTCCTGGCGGCGGAGATAGAATCTCTCTCGCTCCAGTCGGAGCCATCCCGATTCCTTATCCGAATCACGAAGTCGCCGATTAGGTCGACGGAAATGAATCTGATAAAGTCGGAAAGCGCCGGAAGGGCCCGGAAAGACGAAAGTCGAAAAGGGACCGGAAAGCACCGAGGAAATCGGATCGGAAAGATCTGATAGAGTCGGAAACGAAGGAAGCGCCCGGAGGAAAGCCCGCGAGGGTGAGT
>NZ_JBSGBF010000073.1:0-41807 GCF_053601115.1 Streptomyces sp. NPDC004788 | reverse complement strand
GGGCCCTTCCGGCGTTTCCGACTCTATCAGATCCTTTCGGCGTCTGATCCCCGGTCAGCGGGGTTTGTCTTTCCGGCTGTTGGGCCGTTCCGACGTCTCAAACTCTAGCGGATTTCCTCGGTGGCTCATAATCGAGTCTTTCGAAATGAATTTCGGCATGCCGAAATTCGTCCCGGTGAGGAGATCGTGCGGAGTTGAGGTGCCGCATCTGCGGCTGGATGGTTGTCGAAGAACCGTTCCGGCTCCGTGACAACTCGGAGAACACTACGCATCCGGGTGGGGCGTGTCAAGGGCGCCTGGCCGGCCACGCCGCCGGCGCGAACCTCAGTCCAGGTCCGTCAGCCGGCCGCCCGCGTCTGGCTGCGTGAGCTCCACGCGCCGCAGGAGCCGGATCAGCATCTCGCCGAGCGCGCCGCGCTCCTCCGACGTCAGGTCCTGGAGGAGTTCTTCCTCGAAGTTCGTCGCCATGCGCATGGCCTCCAGCCACTTCTGGCGGCCCTCGTCCGTCAGCTCGACGATCACGCGCACGCGGTTGTTCTCGTCGCGGTCGCGGGTGACCAGGCCCTCGCCCGCCATGCGGTCGATGCGGTGGGTCATGGCGGCCGGGGTGAGACCGAGGCGCTTGGCGAGCTCGCCGGGGCCCAGGCGGTAGGGGGCGCCGGAGAGGACGAGGGTCTTGAGGACCTCCCACTCGGCGTTGCTGATGCCGAGGTCGGCGACCTGGCGACCGTACGCCACGTTCATCCGGCGGTTCAGCCGGCCCAGGGCGGAGACCACCTTCTCGACCTGGGGGTCGAGGTCGCGGAACTCGCGCTGGTAGGCGGCGATCTGCTCGTCGAGGCTCGGCTCCTGCGGGGCCTGGGCGCGGGACGGCTCGGGGGTGTCGGACATGCGGCCGAGTATCCCACGGGGTCGTTGGCGTTGAAGTCCTTCTATGTGTATCTTTAAGTATCGAACTTTAGGATTGAAGTCTTCAGGGTTCAGGGCTACAGCACTGAACCCGCGACCGAAGTGGGTGAGTGTGACCAAGGGGATGGGCGCCGCGATGCGCCGGATTCAGGCAGGCAGCGCGCTGAGCGCGTTCGGACTCGGCTTCACCGTGCCGTACCTCTATGTGTACGTCGCTCAGGTGCGCGGGCTGGGTGCGAGCACAGCGGGTGTCGTCCTGGCCGTGTTCGCCATGGCAGCGCTCGTGGTCCTGCCGCTCAGCGGACGGGCCATCGACCGGCGCGGGCCGGTGCCCGTGCTGCTCGTGGCCTCGCTGCTCGCCGCGGCCGGCGCGCTCGGGATGGGCCTCGCGTCCTCCGTGCCCGCGGCCGTCGGCGCGGCGGCGCTGCTCGGTGCCGGTACGGCGGTGATGCAGCCGGCGCTCGCCACGATGATCGTGTGGTGCTCGACGCAGGCCACCCGGACCCGTTCCTTCGCGATGCAGTTCTTCCTGCAGAACCTCGGTCTCGGCATCGGTGGTCTCATCGGCGGCCAGCTGGTCGACCCCAGCCGCCCGGACAGCTTCCTGCTGCTCTTCTCGATCGAGTCGGCGATGTTCCTGTTCCTGGCGGCCATCGTGCTGACCGTGCGGACGCCGGAGTCCCCGGCCCTCCAGGGCGCGCGGCCGGCCGGCGGCAAGGGCGGCGGGGTGCGGGCGCTGCTCGGGCACAAGGCGATGGTGCAGCTGTGCGTGCTCGGCTTCGTGCTGTTCTTCGCCTGCTACGGACAGTTCGAGTCGGGTCTGGCCGCGTACGGCACGGAGGCCGCGGGGATCGCCCCGTCGACGCTCGGTGTCGCCCTGGCCGCCAACACCGCGGTCATCGTGGTCGCCCAGTTCCTGGTCCTGAAGTTCGTCGAGCGGCGCAGGCGCACCCGGGTGATCGCGGCCGTCGGTCTGATCTGGACCGTGGCGTGGCTGTTCGCCGGGTACGCGGGTCTGGGGCACAGCAGCCAGGCGATGGCGACGGCGGCGTTCGTCTCCACGTACGCGCTGTTCGGGCTCGGCGAGGCGATGCTGTCGCCGACGGTCGCGCCGCTGGTGGCGGACCTGGCGCCGGAGTCGATGGTCGGCACGTACAACTCGGCTTTCGCCCTGGTGAAGCAGCTCGCGCTGGCCGTCGGCCCGGCGGTCGGCGGGCCCATGGGGGCGTCGCTGCACGGGCCGTACATCCTGACCTTCGTGCTGTTCTCGCTCGGGATCACCTTCCTGGCGGTCCGGCTGGGCAGGCAGCTCACGCCGGTGCAGGACCAGCCGTCGCTCGCCGTCAGGCCGTCGCGGGTGGTGGCCCAGCACCAGCCGGCCGCGAAGGAGCCCGCGGCCGCCTGACGCCGCACCGCCTGACGCCGCACCGCCTGACCCGTACCGCTGGCGGCCGCCTACCTAGCGCGTGTCGGGCAGGGCGAACTCGCACCACACCGCTTTGCCGCCGCCCGGAGTGCGGCGGCTGCCCCAGGACGAGGCGATCGTCGCGATGATCGAGATACCGCGACCCGCCTCGTCCTCCGTTTCCGCCCTGCGGCGGCGCGGCAGATGGTCGTCGCCGTCCGTCACCTCGATGATCAGGCGGCGGTCGGTGCGCCGGAGCCGCAGCCGCATGGGCGGAGTGCCGTGCTGGAGCGAGTTCGCCACCAGCTCGCTGGTGGCGAGGACGCCCAGGTCGCGCAGCTCGACCGGGAAGCGCCAGCTGGCGAGGACGCCGGAGGCGAAGGCACGCGCGCGCGGGGCGGCCTCGACGCCGCCGATGAGCTCCAGGGCCGCGTTGTGGAAGAGCTCGGCGTCGGCGCCCTGGCGCGCCGGGTGCTGGAGGACGAGGACGGCGACGTCGTCGTCGTGCTCGGCGGTGACACCGAGGGAGCGGAGCAGCCGGTCGCAGACGACCTGGGGGCTGCCGGTGGCGCCGGAGAGGGCGCGTTCCAGGGCGGAGACGCCTTCGTCGATGTCCTCGCGGCGGCGCTCGACCAGGCCGTCGGTGTAGAGGACGGCGGTGGAGCCGGGCGGCAGGGCGATGGAGCCCGAGGTGTGCAGCCATCCGCCGGTGCCGAGCGGCGGGCCGGTGGGGTCCTCGGCGCGGCGGACGGTGCCGTCCTCGTCGCGGACGAGGATCGGGAGGTGGCCGGCGGAGGCGTAGACGAGCTTGCCCTCGTTGGGGTCGTGGACCGCGTAGACGCACGTGGCGATCTGGCTGGCGTCGATCTCGGCGGCGAGGCCGTCGAGGAGCTGGAGCACCTCGTGCGGCGGCAGGTCGAGGCGGGCGTAGGCGCGGACGGCGGTGCGGAGCTGGCCCATGACGGCGGCGGCGCGGACGCCGCGGCCCATGACGTCGCCGATGACGAGGGCGGTGCGGCCGGCGCCGAGGGTGATGACGTCGTACCAGTCGCCGCCGACGGCGGCGTCGGTGCCGCCGGGCTGGTAGGTGGCGGCGACGCGGAGGTCGTCGGGCTGTTCCAGCTCCTGCGGGAGCAGGGAGCGCTGGAGGGTGACGGCGGCCTCGCGGTGCCGGCGCTCGCTGGCCCGCAGCCGTTCGGCGGCCTCGGCGTGGTCGGTGACGTCGGCGGCGTGCACGAGGACGCCGCCGTCGGCGAGGTGCGGGCTCTCCACGGGCAGGCAGGTGACGGTGAAGGAGCCGCCGTCCTGGGTGCGGCGGGACTTCACCGTGCGGGGCTTGCCGCTGCGCAGGACCTGGTCGAGGAGGGGCAGCAGGCCGAGCTCCTCGGCCTCGGGGCAGCTGTCGGCGACTCTGGTGCCGGCGGCGCGGGCGCCGAAGGCGGCGACGTACGCCTCGTTGACGTACGCGATGCGGTGCTCCCTGCCGTACACGAGCGCGACCAGGCCGGGGAGGCGGCCGACGATCTCCCGGACGGTGAAGTCCTCCAGGGCGGGTACGTCGGCGGCGACGTCGGCGATGTCGCCGCCGACGTCGGGGTCTCCGGCGAGGTGCTCCGGCCGGGGCCCGTACTCACCGCGGGCCGCGGGCACGGAGCCTTCGGTTCCGCGGGACGCCGCGCGACGCTGCGTACCGGGGAGCCTGGCGCTCCAACGGGTGAAGTTCACGGATCTGTATGCCTCGTGGTGTCGTTGCCGTGCAGAGTCACTCTGTGCAGGTGTGAGCCCACCTATGGTCACACGTCCAGTGTGGACGAGTGCACTGACAGTGATGTCAGGCGGAGGACTCGCCCTCCTGGGCGGGCTTGGCCGCGGGTGGGGGCGCGGCGGCCTGTTCGAATTCGGCGCGCGGGTGCTCCAGGGAGCCGAGGGAGACGATCTCGCGCTTGAACAGCCCGGACAGGGTCCATTCGGCGAGTACGCGGGCCTTGCGGTTGAAGGTGGGGACCCGGCTGAGGTGGTAGGCGCGGTGCATGAACCAGGCCGGGTAGCCCTTGAGTTTGCGCCCGTAGACGTGGGCGACGCCCTTGTGCAGGCCGAGGGAGGCGACGGAGCCGACATAGGCGTGCCGGTATTCCTTGAGCGGCTGCCCGCGCAGGGCGGCGGCGACGTTCTCGGCGAGCACCTTGGTCTGGCGGAGGGCGTGCTGGGCGTTGGGTGCGCAGTCGGTGCCGGGCGGGTCGACGGTGACGTCGGGGACGGCGGCGGCGTCGCCGGCGGCCCAGGCGTGTTCGACCCCGGCGACGGTGAGCTGCGCGGTGCAGCGGATGCGGCCCTGTTCGGTGCGGGGCAGGTCGGTGGCGGCGACGAGCGGCGCGGGTCTGACGCCCGCGGTCCACACGACGGTACGGGTGGGCAGGCGGGTGCCGTCGCTGAGGACGGCGACGCGGTTCTCGCAGGAGTCGAGGCGGGTGCCGAGGCGCACGTCGATGTTCCGGCCGCGCAGCTCGCGGATGGCGTACCGGCCCATCTCCTCGCCGACCTCGGGCAGGATCCGGTCGGACGCCTCCACGAGGACCCAGCGCAGGTCCTCGGGCTTGATGTTGTGGTAGTAGCGGGAGGTGTAGCGGGCCATGTCCTCGAGTTCGGCGAGCGCCTCGACACCGGCGTAGCCGCCGCCGACGAAGACGAAGGTGAGGGCGGCGTCGCGGATGGCGGGGTCGCGGGTGGAGGACGCGATGTCCATCTGCTCGATGACGTGGTTGCGCAGGCCGATCGCCTCCTCCACGGTCTTGAAGCCGATGCCGTGGTCGGCGAGGCCGGGGACCGGGAGGGTGCGGGAGACGGAGCCGGGGGCGATGACCAGCTCGTCGTAGCGCAGCTGCACGTTTCCGGCGCCCTCCTCCTCGGTGGCGAGGGTGGAGAGGGTCGCGGTGCGCTTGGCGTGGTCGACGGCGTGGACCTCGCCGATGACGATGCGGCAGCGGTCGAGGACCCGGCGGAGCGGGACGACGACGTGGCGCGGGGAGATGGAGCCGGCCGCGGCCTCGGGCAGGAACGGCTGGTACGTCATGTACGGGTCGGGCGTGACCACCGTGATCTCGGCCGTGCGGTCGCGGAGCTCGGCCTTGAGCTGCCGCTGGAGGCGCAGCGCGGTGTACATCCCGACGTAGCCACCGCCGACAACGAGAATGCGCACAGGTTCGGTCACCGTCCCATGAGGCAACGCCGTCCGGGGTTTGTCCACAGGCCCGGCAAATTGTGTGACCGGAGGGGTACGGAGGCGTGGGGTGGCGAATCGACCGGGCGGACAGGAAAATGCGCAGGTCAGGGTGGAGGTGGCTCGTGTGACCTGGGTCCGGAATCGGGAGGCTTCCGGTCCTTGCTCCGATCGGGGGGCGCACCGTACGGAACTGCCCCTTCTGAATTGACCCCGACTCAACTATGTTCGTACTTCGTCGGGGTGTCGGATCGCCGCGCGCGGACCGCACGCGCGGCACGGTCGGACTCCCGTGTCAGGGCGGGGAGTCTCCGGGGGGAGACATCATGAGCGGGGGAACGCTTATGCAGATTCAGGATTCGTACGGGCAGGTCCGTACGGCGCAGTCGGCGCCGAACGGCCGGTCCGCGCCGCTGCGCGTGGACGCGCAGCGCAATCTGGAGCACGTGCTGCGCGCCGCGCGCGAGGTGTTCGGCGAGCTCGGCTACGGGGCTCCGATGGAGGACGTGGCGCGCCGCGCCCGGGTCGGTGTCGGCACCGTGTACCGCCGTTTCCCCAGCAAGGACGTGCTGGTCCGGCGAATAGCCGAGGAGGAGACGGCGCGGCTCACGGAGCAGGCGCGCACGGCGCTCGGCCAGGAGGACGAGCCGTGGTCGGCGCTGTCCCGGTTCCTGCGCACCTCGGTCGCCTCGGGCGCCGGTCGGCTGCTGCCGCCGCAGGTGCTGCGGGTGGGTGTGGACGAGGTGCTGCTGCCGACCGGTGCGCCGGCCGGTCCGTCGGCCGAGGACGCGGCGCGGGTTCCGCAGCAGCGCGAGGCCGTGGGCGTCGCGGGCGCCGTGGGTCTGGCCGCCGCGGCCCGCTTCGGTGAGAGCGGCGACCAGCGGGTCGTCGCACCGCGCGCGGTGCCGGTGGCCGAGCAGGACGACGCGGGGGCCGCAGAGCTCCTGGAGGTCGTGGGCCGGCTGGTGGACCGGGCGCGGGAGGCCGGTGAGCTGCGGACGGACGTGACGGTGTCCGACGTCCTGCTCGTGATAGCCACGGCCGCGCCGGCGCTGCCGGACGCCGCGCAGCAGGCGGCGGCTTCGGCCCGGCTGCTCGACATCCTGCTCGAGGGTCTGCGCTCGCGGTAGCGGACCCCGGGGCACGGTTCTCGACGGCCCGGACGGGCCGTCGAGCATGGCATGAACGGATGAGCGGTTACGCCCTGACGCGGTAAGTCGCCCCGGACGAGTGGTAAGTGGACGCGAGGGCTCGGCGTGCCCGCGCTCTGTGGCAGGCTTGGCCGTTGTTCGGGTCCGAGCGTGCATACGGGGGCTTCCGCGATGAGCGGTGAAAGTCGGGACGAGACGTCGGCCGCCGCCGGCACCACGGAGCCCGGCGGGCTGCCCGCCGGGCAGGTGCCGAGCCAGGGCGGACCGGCGGGCACGTCCGGCACCGGGGCCGCCGGAGCTGGGGCCGCCGGAGCCGGGACCGCTGAAGCCCGAGCCGGAGCCGGAGCCGCTGCGGCCGGAGCCGGAGCCGCTGGGACCGGAGCCGCCGCGGCCGGGGCAGCCGAACCGAGCGTGCCGCAGCAGCGCGAGGGCGGCTCGTCGCTGCATCTCGCGGGCGACGAGGCCCAGTCCGGTTCCGTACTGCCGCCGCCGCTCGATCTGCCGCCGTCCGACGCCGAACTCGTGCAGCGCATGCGGGAGGGCGACGACAGCTCCTACGAGGAGCTGTTCCGCCGGCACTCCGAGGCCGTACGCCGCTACGCCCGCTCCTGCTGCCGGGACGCCGACACCGCCGACGACCTGACGGCGGAGGTCTTCGCGAGCACCCTGCAGGCGGTACGGCGCGGGGCCGGGCCCGAACAGGCCGTGCGCGCCTACCTGCTGACCTCCGTCCGGCGCGTCGCCGCCACCTGGACCCGCACCCAGAAGCGCGAGCAGCTGGTCGAGGACTTCGCGGTGTTCGCCGAGGACGCCGCCCGGGCGTCCGAGGTCTCCGACGGAGACACTCTGGACCTGGGTGCCGACGTGCTCGCCATGCGCGACGCCGAACAGTCCCTGGCCCTGCAGGCGTTCCGGTCGCTGCCGGAGCGCTGGCAGGCCGTCCTGTGGCACACCACGGTCGAGGAGGAGTCGCCGAGCGAGGTCGCCCCGCTGTTCGGCCTCACCGCCAACGCCACCGCCGTGCTCGCCAGCCGGGCCCGCGAGGGCCTCAAGCAGGCGTACCTCCAGGCCCATGTCAGCCAGTCGCTCACCTCGGGCGGCGACTGCGCCCGCTACGCCGACCGGCTCGGCGCCTTCGCTCGCGGCGGGCTGCGGATGCGGGCCGAACGAGGGCTGCGCAAGCACCTGGACGAGTGCGCCAAGTGCCGGCTCGCCGCCGGTGAGCTGGCGCACGTGAACGCCGGGATCCCCGCGCTGCTGCCGGTCGCCGTCATCGGCTGGTTCGCCGCCGGTTACTCGCTCAAGGCGGCCGGAGTCGTCGCGGGCGGGGTCGCCGGCGCGGGCGCGGCCGGCGCCGCCGCAGCGGCGAGTGGCACGGGCGCCACGACCGGCACCGCCGGGGCCTCGTCGGCCGCCGCGGCCGAGGGCCTGGGCATCCCGGCGAAGGCGGGCCTCGCCGCCGTCGCCGCGGTCGCCGCGACCGCCGGTCTGGTGTGGGCGCTGACCGGCTCGGACGCGCAACCGGTCGCCAAGCCCACGCCGTCGCCGACGGTCGTCGCGCCCGTCCAGCCGCGACCGCCCGCGCCGAAGCCGGCGCCCAAGCCCAAGCCCAGCAAGCCCGCGCCCCCGCCCGTCCAGGCCGCGCCGCCCGCGCCGAAGCCGACTCCGACGCCGAGCGCGAAGCCCAGCCCCCGGACGACGCCGTCGCCGACGCCGACGCCCAAGCCCAAAGCGACGCCCCGGCCCACGCCGTCCAGGACCACGCCGAAGCCGGTGCCCGCACCGGCCTCGTACCAGCTCAGCGAGCTGCAGTACGGGATCGCCGGCGACGGCACCAAGCCGGAGGTCGACCTGGCGCGCAGCAGCTGGATGTGGCAGCGCTCCGGCCTGTCGATGAACGGCACCCGCTACGCGCACGGGGTGAGCGTGCACGCCCCTTCCTCGCTGTTCATCGACCTCAACCGGCAGTGCGACAGCTACGACGCGCTCGTCGGCGTCGACGACATCACCGTCCCGCTGCCGGGGCCGGCCGGGGTGCGCTTCTCGGTGTACGCGGACGGGGAACGGCTGTGGCGCTCGGCCGTGGTGCGTCCCGGTGACGCGCCGCTCCCGGTGCACGTCGGCCTCTCCGGGCGGCACACGCTGCGCCTCGTGGTCGAACAGCACACGCCCTTCGGCCACGCGGTGCTCGCGGACTGGGCGAACTCCCGGATCAGCTGCGCGTGACGGACACGGGCCACGGCCTCATCCGTGGTCCTGCAGGTGCTCCGCTGTGCCGTACGGCTCCGCGAGCGCCAGGAGCTCGTCGAGGGTGAGGTCGCGGCCCGCCGTCCGCGCCGCCTCAAAGGCAGCCGCGTCCAGACCGGCGCGGGCCAGGGCCGTGACGGTCTCGGTCTCCCGGAGCTCCGGCGCGGCTCGGGGTATGCCGGCCCGCCAGGTGTCGGCGGCGGCCAGGGCGCTGACGGCGAGGGCGGGTTCCCCGCCCAGGGCCAGCGCGAGGGCCAGCCCCTCGGCGAGACCGACGTTGACGAACTCGGCGCACTGCCCGTCCCTGGCTGTGCGAAGCGCCTGGACGGCCCGGCCGACGGCCGCCGCACCGGCTCCCTCGTGGGCCTCGATCCGGGCGGTGAGGCCCTGCGCGGCGGCGGCGAAGTGCGGCGGCGGAGTGCCGCCCGCCATCAGCGCGCCGCCCACCTCGGCATGCCGGCGGGCGGTGGCCACGTCCCCGTCGAACAGCGCGACCCAGGCCCGCAGAAAGTCGATGTACGTCTGCGCGTCGGCGACGTGGTGGCGCCGGCCCTCCGCTTCCGCCTCGTCCAGGCCCGCCTTGGCGTCCGCCGTGCGGCCGTCGCGCCAGTCGAGCTCGGCGAGCCGGGCGAGGAGGAACGGAGCCTCGGCGTGCGCGCCGACCTCGCGGGCGAGGGCGAGCGCCTCCACGTACGCCTCGCGGGCCGCCTCGTGCCGGCCGCGCATGATGTTGGCCTCGCCGGCGGCGCTGGCGACCTGGGCGCGCATCCAGCGGTCGCCGACCCGGCGGGAGAGCACGCGCAGCTCGGCGAGGTCCTCGTCGACGTCGGGCATGCCTCCGGGTCTGTCGACGGCCATGTGGGCGCGGAACATCAGCACCACCCCGGTCTCCCAGTCGCTGCCGTGGCGGCGGCAGCCGGCGACGGCGTTGTCGAGCAGGGTGCGCATGTCGACGGGGTGCTGGTCGAAGACCGCGATGAACGGCCAGAGCAGGCCGGGGAAGCGGGCGGACTCGGGGCCGGGGTCGGTGGAGAACGCGGTGAGGACCCGGGCGCGGACGGCCGTGGCTTCCGGGTCGTCGCGGAAGGCCCGACCGTTCTGGTTCTCCGCGGCGAGGAAAAAGTGGAGCATGCGCAGGTGCATGCGGGGCCAGAAGCGGGGATCGGCCGGATCCTCGGGGTCCTCGCCGAGCGGCAGGACGCGCTCCACCCAGGACATGCCCTCGGGGCGGTAGTTGCGCAGCCACCAGAACCAGCCCATGGCGAAGACGAGCCGCAGGGCGACGGCCTCGTCCGGGTCGGTGAGCGTGGCGCGGTGCAGGGCGGCGCGGATGTTGTCGAGGTCGCGCTCGACGCGGACGATCCAGGGGAGCTGGGCGCCGGAGCGCAGCAGCGGTTCGGCGCGCTCGGCGAAGGCGGTGAAGTGCGCGGTGTGGGCGGCCTCGGCGGCGGCGCGCAGCTCCGGGGTCTCGGCGGCGCGCTCGACGGCGTACTCGTGGATGGTCTCCAGGAGGCGGTAGCGCATCTCGCCGTCGTCGGTGGGGGTGGCGACGACGAGGGACTTGTCGACGAGGGCGCCGAGGACGTCGGCGGTGCCGTACGGGGCCGGGCTGACGGCCTCGGCGGCGGCGAGGTCCCAGCCGCCGGCGAAGACGGACGCCTGGCGCAGCAGGTCGCGCTCCTCCGCTTCGAGCAGCTCCCAGGACCAGTCGACGACCGCGCGGAGGGTCTGCTGGCGGGGCAGCACGGTGCGGGAGCCGGAGGTGAGGAGGAGGAAGCGGTCGTCGAGGCGGTCGGCGATCTGGCGCGGGGTGAGCAGTCGCAGCCGGGCGGCGGCGAGCTCGATGGCGAGCGGCAGGCCGTCGAGCCGGCGGCAGATCTCCTCGACGGCGCGCATGTCCTCGTCGCCGGCCTCCGCGCGGAAGTCGGGGCGGACGGCGCGGGCGCGTTCGGTGAAGAGCCGGTGTGCGGGGGTCGGCGGCAGGGGCTCGACGGGGCGGACGGCTTCGCCGGGGACACCGAGGGGTTCCCGGCTCGTGGCGAGGATCCGCAGGCCGGGGCAGCGGGTGAGGAGGGTCTCGGCGAGCGCGGCGGCAGCCCCGATGACGTGCTCGCAGTTGTCGAGGATGAGGAGCAGCGGGCGGCGGGCCAGGTGCTCGACGAGATGGGCGGTCGGGTCGTCCTGGAGGGGCACGCCGTCGCGGGTGATCAGGTTCGTCTCGCGCAGCCGCAGCGCGGAGAGCACGGCACCGGGTACGGCCTCGGGGTCGTCGAGCGGGGCGAGTTCGGCGATCCAGGCGGCCGCGCCGACGGCCTGCCGCGCGGCCTCCTCTGCGAGCCGCGTCTTGCCCGACCCACCGGGCCCGGTGAGCGTGACGAGCCGGGAGCGCTCCAGATCGGCGCGGAGAGCGAGGAGATCGGGCTCGCGGCCGACGAAGGAGGTGAGCCGGGGCCGGATGTTGCCGGGCTCGGGGACGGGGGTGGCCGGGGCGGCCGGGGCGGACCAACCGGCCGGGGCGGCCGACGTGGAGGCGGCCGCCGAGGCACCTCGGTCGGCATGGCCGGACGTGCCGGACCAACCAGCGGACCAACCATCGGAGCCGGCCGGGTGGCCGGCGACGGCGGAATCGGACCGGCCTGCCGGGCCGGTCGGGGCCGGAGCGGTCTGCGTCGGAGCGGTCGGGGCCGGCCAGCCGGCGGACGCGGAACCGGCTGGGGCGGAAGACGAACCGGCGGCGGTCCCCCGGCCGGCTTCGGCGGACGGGCCGGATACCGCGGACGGGCCGGAAAAAGCGGCCGAACCGGAGACCGCTGACGGGCCGGAGCCCGGGGGCGGCGTCGGTCGGGCGGCAGGGGCCGGGGCGGGCGCCGCGCCCGGCCAGGGGGCCGCCCGGCGGGCCGGGTCGTGGCCCGCGAGGAGTTCGGCGTGCAGGGCGGTGAGTTCGGGACCCGGGTCGGTGCCGAGTCCGTCGGCGAGGGTGCGGCGGGTCTCCTCGTACGCGGCGAGGGCGTCGGCCGGGCGGCCCTCGGCGCGCAGGGCACGGATCAGCTGGGCGTGGAAGGTCTCGTCGTACGGATACGCGCCGGTGAGCTCGGTCAGCTCCGGCACGAGTCCGGCGGTGGCGCCGCGCCGCAGGTCCGCCTCGATGCGCTGGCGGAGCGCGGCGAGCCGCTGCGCCTCGGGGCGCACGCCCGCGTACTCGGGCAGATCGGCGAGCGCGGGTCCCCGGAACAGCGCGAGGGCGGCGCGGAGGAGTCCGGCCGCGGTCTCCGGGTCGCCGGCCGCGAGCCGGGCGCCCGCGTCCCGTACCCGCGCCTCGAACACGTACAGATCGATGTCCTCGGGCCCGGCCACCAGCCGGTACCCGCCCGGCACCGACGCCACCGCGTCCTTCCCGAGCACCCGCCGGAGCCGCCCGACCAGCGCCTGCAGCGCCGCCTGCGCGTCCAGCGGCGGCTCGTCCCCGTACACGTCGTCGACCAGCTCCCCGACCGAGGCCGTCCGCCCGCCGCGCACCGCGAGCGCGGCGAGCAGCGCCCGCAGCCGGGCCCCGCCGAGGGGCAGGGAGGCGCCGGTGGGGTCGAGGGCGTCGGTGGTGCCGAGGATGAGATAGCGCACCCGGTCATTGTGGCCGCTGGGGGTGACGGGGCGCCTCGGGGTTTACCCGGAGAGGGGCGCGCGAGGGGGCGCGGGCGCGGTCAGAACTCGGAGGTGTCGAGTTCGAAGCCGAGCGGGAAGGGGAGCCGGGCCATCGTCCCCAGCTTGTGGGCGGCCTTGTGGGCGTAGTCGTCGCCGACGGGTTCGGAGCACACGACGGCCTCGCCCGCCTCGCGGTCGATCAGCAGGTACACGGGGATGACATCTCGGCAGCCCGCCCCGTCCCTCACGCCATCAGCGACCGCCCCGTCGGGATCAGCGGCCCCGGCACGGCCCGATGCCGCGGGGCCGCCGTGCCCGTCCAGCAGGAGCCGCGGCGGCTGAGGAGGCGGCGGAGCCAGAGTTCGGTGGAGACGAGGTCGGCGAGGCCGTCGAGGGGGAGCGGGGCGCCGTCGGCGGCGGCGATGAGGGCGTCGCGGACGACGCGGGCCTCGATGAGACCGGCGTCGGCGAGGAGGGGCGCGTCGAAGAGGGCCAGCAGGTGCGGGAGGGCGGCGCGCAGACCGGCGCGGGTGGCGGCGGCCGGGACGGCGGGGTGAGGGGCACCCCAGCCGGGCGGGAGGTCGTGGATGCCGGCGCCCGCGAGGACGGTGCGCAGGACGCCGGCGCGGGCGTCGGGCTGGACCCGCAGCGATTCGGGGAGGTCGCGGCAGGCCCGTACCACCTGGTTGTCGAGGAACGGGGCGTGCAGCCGCTGGCCGCGGATCTCGGCGGCCTGTTCCAGGACCCGGTGGTCGGCCGCGGCCCGCGCGAGGGCGGCACGCGCGCGTGCGTCGCCCGGGCGCTGTACGGAGGCCGGCAGGGTCGCGGCCCGGTTCAGGCGAACCGATACTTCGGCGAGCGCCTCCCCCGTCAGCCAGCGCGCCGCGGGACCCGGCCGGGACCAGGCGAGCGCGGACAGCGAGGCCTCCAGGGGGCCGTGGGCCCCGGCGGGCGCGCGGTTGGCCTCCAACACGCGCGTGGCGGCGGCCTCCAGGCCGGTGCGGTACGGCGTACGGGCCAGCCGCCGGGCCGCCCGGTACACCTGGAGGGGGACCAGAAGAGCCCCCGCCGACGGGCCGGTGGCCTTGGCCAGGGCGGTCACCGGCCGCACCAGGGAGCGACGCCGGCGGTCCATCAGGAGGTCGGCGAGACGGGCCGGATGGGCGTCGAGGACCTGCCGGGCGCCGAAGCCGGTGAAGTGGTCGGCGCTGCCGGCCGCGAGCCGCCGCCGGTGCCGTTCGGCCGACACCAGGGACGGGCCCGGCTCGTCCGTCAGCGGCCCGTCGAGGTCCGCGTAGGGCAGGGCCTCCTCGCCGGCCGCGACGACGACGTGGTGCAGCCGCGGGTTGGCGGCGATCTCGCGGGCGCGGACCAGTTCGTCCTGGCCCTCCGGGCTGCCGGGTCCGGCCAGGTCGTTGAAGGTGACGGCGAGCAGCCGCTCCCCCGCGCCCGTGCCGTGGCCGAGGATCGTGCCGGGCACGCCGGGCAGCCCGGCCGCGAGCAGGGCGAGGGTGCCGGAGGCGCTGCCGCCGGACAGGTCGGCGCCGATGCCGGGCGCCGGGGCGCCGCCGCGGGCCGCGCGCCGGTCGGCGGGCCCCATGCCGGGCACCGGACCGGGGTCGGGCAGCGGCACCTCGGGGGCGTGCCGGGGCGCGGTGAGCCTGGCCCGTACGGCCTCGACGAGCGCGTCCTTCACCGCCTCCACCGCCTGCCTCGGGTCGGCCTCGGGCGCGGCGACGGCGAGCGAGGAGACCGTCTCGTAGCCGGTGATCTCGCGCGAGCCCTCGCGCAGGATCAGCGCGTGACCGGGCGGCACCCGGCGCACGCCCTCGTAGGGGGTGGAGTCGCGCAGCGCCTCGGGCGTCTCGGGGCAGGCGAGCAGCGCGGCGAGGTGGCCGATGTCGAGCTGGGCCTCCGCGAGGTCGGCGAGCGGCAGCGCCGCCGTGGCGTAGGCGGTGCCGCCGGCCCAGGGGGTGTGGAACACCGGGCGGGCGCCCGCGAGATCACCCGTGACGGTGATGCGGCGGCCGACCTTGACGACGGCGGTGTAGCTCCCCGGCCATGCGGTCATATGCCGCAGTGCGCCCCCGCGCGCGGTCAGCAGGCCGCGCCGCAGCTCGTCGTCGCTCGCGGCGCAGCAGCCGAGCACGGCGAGCCGGGTGTGGGTGTCGACGTCGAGCAGCCGCACCTCGTCGGGGCGCCAGTCGCCGACCGCCCACAGCGGATCGGGGTCGCCCCACAGGAGTTGCGCGCCCACCGGGTGCACCGTGCGCCCCTCGGCGGGGTCGCCGACCGCGCCGGCCGAGCCGGGTGTCGCCGTGAAGGAGCCGGCGGAGCCCCTCGTATCCCTCGTATCCCTCGTACCGAAGCGCGCGGCGACACTGCTCCAGCCCACCAGCCACCGCATCGCCGCCTCCACAAAGGTCGAGTGGAGGACATGCTGCCATGACAACGGCGCATGGGGGGTGTCACCGGGGGCATCGCGCCACACGCGAATGCGCCCCTGGCATGGGCCAGTTGGAGCCGGCCCCTACGGGGTCGCCTTTCGGCCATTCTCAACCATGCCGCGGGGCAACGGGTTTGCCCGGAGCTCTCCGGCAGTCCGGGAGGCGGTCGCCTCCCGGAGCCGCCCGCCGCCCGCGGGGAATGGGGCGACGGTGTCCCCCAGCCCACCGGACCCGGACATCGGTCCTCGGCCAAGTGGGCCGACCCACGCAGGACTCATGGAAGCGCTCCCCCACCGCCCCGGCGAGAGCGCACGGGCGGGCGCACGACCACACGGCCGGAGCACGACCGGCGGCGGCCCGCCCCCCGCTCACCCCATCCCACAACAATCTCGCCATACGGAACACCGCCCCTTAACGGTCGGGATCCGGCGAACTACGCTGTGCTCACGAATGCCGCACGCCTATGCCCGGCGTTGTGCCCGGCGTCGCGGCGGCCGTCCGGGTTCCGGGTGTCGTGTCGAGGGGTGGCGTCATGTCCAGGGAGCAACGCGGGCCGAACGAAAAGCTCGGCACGGTTCTCGCCCTCGCGGGAATCAGCAATGCCGGGCTCGCCCGGCGCGTCAACGACCTCGGCGCACAGCGGGGACTGACGCTTCGTTACGACAAGACGTCGGTGGCCCGCTGGGTGTCCAAGGGCATGGTGCCGCAGGGCGCCGCCCCGCATCTGATCGCCGCCGCCATCGGCCAGAAGCTGGGCCGGCCCGTTCCGCTGCACGAGATCGGGCTCGCCGACGCCGACCCGGCGCCCGAGGTGGGGCTCGCCTTCCCGCGCGACGTCGGCGAGGCGGTCCGCTCGGCCACCGAGCTGTACCGGCTGGATCTCGCCGGTCGGCGGGGCGGCGGCGGCATCTGGCAGTCGCTCGCCGGATCCTTCGCGGTGAGCGCCTACGCGACGCCCGCCTCGCGCTGGCTGATCACCCCGGCCGATCCGTCGGTGGAGCGGCTCGCCCCGCGACCCGCGGCGCCGGGGACGGCGGGCACCGCGGGCGGGGAAATCGTCGAGCACGCGCGCGTGGGGCACAGCGACGTCGCCAAACTGCGCGAGGCCGCCGAGGACGCCCGCCGCTGGGACTCCAAGTACGGCGGCGGCGACTGGCGCTCCTCGATGGTTCCCGAGTGTTTACGGGTCGACGCCGCGCCGCTGCTGCTCGGCTCCTACTCGGACGAGGTCGGCCGCGCCTTGTTCGGCGCGACCGCCGAGCTGACCCGGCTGGCCGGCTGGATGGCCTTCGACACCGGCCAGCAGGAGGCCGCCCAGCGCTACTACATCCAGGCGCTGCGGCTCGCCCGCGCCGCCGCCGACGTCCCGCTCGGCGGCTATGTCCTCGCCTCGATGTCGCTCCAGGCGACCTACCGGGGCTTCGCCGACGAGGGGGTCGACCTCGCCCAGGCCGCCCTGGAGCGCAACCGGGGCCTGGCCACCGCCCGCACCATGTCCTTCTTCCGGCTCGTCGAGGCCCGGGCGCACGCCAAGGCCGGCGACCAGGCGGCCGCCGCCGCCTCGCTCAAGGCCGCCGAGGGCTGGCTGGAGCGGTCCCGGGACGGCGACGCCGACCCGAGCTGGCTGGGCTTCTACTCGTACGACCGGTTCTGCGCCGACGCCGCCGAGTGCTACCGCGACCTGAAGCTGCCCCGGCAGGTGCGCCGCTTCACCGAGCAGGCGCTGTCCCGGCCGACCGAGGAGTACGTGCGCTCGCACGGGCTGCGGCTCGTGGTGTCGGCGGTCGCCGAGCTGGAGTCGGGCAACCTGGACGCGGCGTGCGCCGCCGGCACCCGTGCGGTCGAGGTGGCCGGGCGGATCTCCTCGGCCCGGACCACCGAGTACGTACGGGACCTGCTGCACCGGCTCGAACCGTACGGCGACGAGCCGCGCGTCATGGAGCTGCGGGAACGGGCCCGGCCGCTCCTCGTGGCCCCGGCCTGACGGGGCCGGTGACCGTCCTGACGCACGCGATGACGGGGCGTGACGCGCGTCCCACTCGGTGAGCGGTTTAGCCCGGTTGTCAGTGGGCCAGTGCACTATCAGGGGTGGGAGGTGGCGCTGGTGTCCGTGTCGGACCGCTTTGACTGTGACGTGCTCGTGATCGGCGGCGGAATCGTCGGGCTGTCGACGGCGTACGCGATCACGCGTGCCGCGCCGGGCACCCGGGTCACGGTCCTGGAGAAGGAGCACGCCCCGGCGCGCCACCAGACCGGGCGGAACAGCGGCGTGATCCATAGCGGGATCTACTACAAGCCGGGCTCCCTCAAGGCCCGCTTCGCGGTCGAGGGCGCGGCCGAGATGGTCAAGTTCTGCGCGGAGTACGGCATCGCCCACGAGGTCACGGGCAAGCTGATCGTCGCGACCGGGCGCGAGGAGCTGCCCCGGCTGCACGCCCTCGTGCAGCGCGGCAGGGAGAACGGGATCCCGGTGCGCGAGCTGGGCCCGGCGCAGATCAGCGAGTACGAGCCGCGGGTGCGCGGCGTGGCCGCGATCCACGTGGGCACGACCGGGATCGTCGACTACGGGCAGGTGGCGGCCAGGCTCGCCGAGGCGTCCGGGGCGACCATCCTGTACGGCTCGGCGGTCACCGCGATCGACCGGCGCCCCTGGGGCGTGGCGGTGCGCACGGCGGCCGGGCGCGTGGTGCGCGGGCGGGTCCTGGTTAACTGCGCGGGGCTGCACTGCGACCGGGTGGCCCGGCTCGCGGGCGACGACCCGGAGATGCGGATCGTCCCCTTCCGGGGGGAGTACTACGAGCTGGCCGACCCGTCCCTGGTCCGCGGCCTGGTCTATCCGGTGCCGGACCCGGCCTTCCCGTTCCTCGGCGTCCATCTCACCCGGGGCATCGACGGCGGCGTGCACGTCGGGCCGAACGCGGTCCCGGCGCTCGCCCGCGAGGGATACGGCTGGTCGGTCGTCCGCCCGCGCGACCTGGCGGACACCCTCGCCTGGCCCGGCAGCTGGGCGATAGCGCGGCAGCACTGGCGGTACGGGGCGGGCGAGCTGCACCGCTCGCTGTCCAAGCGCGCCTTCACCGAGGCGGTGCGGCGGATGCTGCCGCTCGTCGAGGAGCGCGACCTGCGGCGGGCGAAGCCGGGCGTGCGGGCGCAGGCGGTGCTGAAGGACGGGACGCTCGTCGACGACTTCCTGATCCGCGAGGCCGAGCGGACGGTGCACGTCCTCAACGCGCCCTCGCCGGCGGCGACGGCCTCGCTGCCGATCGGGCGCGAGGTGGCGGGCCGGGCGCTGGCCCAGCTGTAGGCCGCCGCTGCGAGGTGGCGGGCCCAGCTCTCGGCCGCAGCCGCGAGGTGGCCGGCCGGGCGCCGGGCCCAGCTGTAGGCCGTATCCGGCCGGCCTCGTCGATCTCGCCGGTCGCTCGGGCCCGACACGTTCGGCACGGGGCCCCGTAGAATCGGGGCATTGTGTCTGAGCAGCCTGAGAACACCCACACCATCTCCGTCGAGCAGCCCGTCGCGCGCCGGGGCAGCCGGATGTTCGCGCCGGGTGAGGGGCCCGCGCCCGATCCGGCGGGCTCGCACTTCGAGCGGCGGATCCGCAGCTTCCAGCCGCGCCGCAGCCGTGTCACGGCCGGGCAGGCCGAGGCCATGCTGAAGCGCTGGCCGGACTGGGGGCTCGACATCGACGGCTCGCGCACGCTCGACCTGGACGAGATGTTCGGCGGGCTTCCGGTCGTCCTGGAGATCGGCTTCGGCATGGGCGAGGCCACCGCGCAGATGGCCGCCGCCGACCCCGGCACCGGCATCCTCGCCGTGGACGTGCACACCCCCGGCCAGGGCAATCTGCTCGGACTCGCCGACCGCGGCGGGCTCACCAACGTGCGGGTCGCCAACGGCGACGCGATCATCCTGCTGCGCGAGATGCTGCCGCTGGAGTCCCTCGCCGGCTGCCGGGTCTACTTCCCGGACCCGTGGCCGAAGAAGCGCCACCACAAGCGCCGGCTGATCCAGCCCGACTTCCTCACCCTGCTCGCCCCCCGGCTGAAGAAGGGCGGGCTGCTGCACTGCGCCACGGACTGGGAGCCGTACGCGGAGCAGATGCTGGAGGTGCTCGGCGCGCACCCCGACTTCGCGAACACCCAGGCCGACGGCGGTTACGCGCCCAGGCCCGGCTTCCGGCCGCTGACCCGCTTCGAGGGGCAGGGCCTGGACAAGGGCCACGTCGTCCACGATCTGCTTTTCCACAGGGTCTGACGGGTCCGGCCGGGTTCCGAGCCCGGTCCGAGCCGGTTCGGGTCCGGTCCAAGTCCGGTTTTCCACAGGCTTCGAGAACCCTCTCGCCCACTGTCGGTGGCGCTGGTTACTGTCGTTCCGTGTCATCGAACCCGATCATCGGACCCGCCACCGGACCCGCCACCGCGGTCGTGCCGGCCCCCGCTCCCGTGCCCGCGCTGGAGAGCGGTGAGCAGCCGGACTTCGCCGCCGTGCCGGAGCGCGCCAAGTGGCGCTACAAGCCGCGCAAGGCGTTCTGGCGCAGCCGGCTGGTCCGGGCCGTCGCGCTGATCACCGCGCTCGCGCTGTGCGCCCTGGTGATCCTCGCGCTGGTGCGGGAGGAGACCGGCACCACCGGCTTCCTCGTCGGCCTCGGCCTCGCCGTGCTGCCGGTGCCGCTGCTCATGTCCGCGTTCCGCTGGCTCGACCGGGTCGAGCCGGCGCCCTGGAAGAACCTGCTGTTCGCGCTCGCGTGGGGCGCGTTCGCCTCCACCCTGGTGGCGATCTTCGCCAACTCCTTCGCCGTGGAGTGGATCAGCAGCGCCACCGCCGACCCGGGGTCGGCCGACAAGCTCGGCGCGACCGCCGTCGCCCCTGTCGTGGAGGAGACCGCGAAGGGCGCCGCCGTGCTGCTGCTCTTCCTCTTCCGCCGCAGGGACTTCACGGGCCCGGTCGACGGCCTCGTCTACGCCGGGTTCACCGCCACCGGCTTCGCCTTCACCGAGAACATCCTCTATCTCGGCAACGCGTTCGGCGAGGACCAGGAGTTCGGCTCCGCCGGGGTCGGCTCGGTCACGATAGGCACGTTCTTCGTCCGGGTGATCATGTCCCCGTTCGCGCACCCGCTGTTCACCTCGCTCACCGGGCTCGGCCTCGGCTTCGCGGCCCTGGTCCCGGCCACCGCCCGGGCCCGCCGCACCCGCCTGGTGCTGCTGCCGCTGGCCGGACTGCTCCTGGCCATGAGCATGCACGCGCTGTGGAACGGTTCGGCGAGCTTCCACCCGCTGGCGTTCGTGCTGGTCTACGGGATGTTCATGGTCCCGGTCTTCGCCCTGCTGACCTGGCTCGCGATATGGAGCCGGCAGAAGGAGCTGCGCACGATATCCGGCGAGCTGCCGGCCTACGCCTCGGCCGGCTGGCTCGCCCCCGACGAACCGCTCGCGCTCTCCTCCATGCGGGCCCGCTCGATGGCCCGCGGCTTCGCCACCCGCAGCCAGGGCAAGCAGGCCGGGCAGGCGGTCGGCGAGTACGAGGCGTTCGCGACGACCCTGGCGTTCCTGCGGTACCGGGCCCGGCGCGGCCAGGCCGTGCCGGACTTCGCGGCCCGCGAGCAGGAGTTGCTGCACCACCTGTGGCAGCGCCGTGCGGTCGCCTCGCCCGCGCTCTCGTACGCGGCCCGGGCGACCGGCCGGGTGTGGGCGCCGCCGCAGTACCTGGACTACGGCGGCTACAACCCGTACCGGAGTTAGGGAGCCGACGTACCGGAGCTGGGGAGCCGACGCCTACAGCGCGGACGCCTCGGTGAGGGTGGCCACCTCGGCGTCCGTCAGCTTCAGCTCGGTGGCGGCGACGAGCGCCGGGAGCTGCTCGACCGTGCGGGCCGAGGCGATCGGGGCGACGACGGTCGGCCGGGTGGCCAGCCAGGCGAGGGCGACCGAGGCGAGCTCGGCCTCGTGGGCCTCGGCGACGGCGTCGAGGGCGGCGAGCACCTTCCGGCCGCGCTCGGTGTCCAGGTGCTTGGCCGCGCCGGCGGCCCGGACGCTGGAGACCTCGACACCGGGGCGGTACTTGCCGGTGAGGAAGCCGGCCGCGAGACCGAAGTACGGGACGGCCGCGAGCCCGGCCTGCTCGGCGGTCTCCAGGAGCGGGCCCTCGTAGGTCTCGCGGGAGACCAGGTTGTAGTGCGGCTGAAGGGCGACATAGCGGGCGAGGCCCTCGGGTTCGGCGAAGTCGAGGGAGGCGCGCAGCCGCTCCGGGGAGATGTTGGAGGCGGCGACGGCCCGCACCTTGCCGTCCTTCACCAGCTGGTCGAGGGCGGTGACGATCTCCTCGACCGGCACGGACTCGTCGTCGAAGTGCGTGTAGTAGAGGTCGATGTAGTCGGTGCCGAGGCGGCGCAGCGACTCCTCGGCACCGGCCTTGATGGTGGGGGCGCTCAGGCCCTTGAAGCGGGAGTGGGCGCCGACCTTGGTGGCGACGAGGATGTCGGAGCGGTTGCCACGGGAGGCGAGCCAGCGGCCGATGAGCGTCTCGGACTCGCCGCCCTCGTGGCCCGGGACCCACTCCGAGTAGACGTCGGCGGTGTCGACGAAGTTGCCGCCGGCGGCGGCGTAGGCGTCGAGGACGGCGAAGGACTGCGCCTCGTCGGCGCTCCAGCCGAAGACGTTGCCGCCGAGGGCGAGCGGGAAGACGTGCAGGTCGGAAGTGCCCAGCTGGCGAAGAGAGGTCATGAGCTGATCAACCCCCCGCCCCACCGGGCCTATTCCGGCCGGCCGGCCCTGAACGCCGGCCGGTCCTGAACGCCGGCCGGCTCTCCACACCGGCCGGTCCTGAAGGACCGGCTCAGTAGTCGAGGCCCTTGGAGCGCAGCCAGGCGCCCGGGTCCATGCGGTCGCCGGAGGCGGTGTGGATCTCCAGGTGGAGGTGGGGGCCGGTGACGTTGCCGGTGGCGCCGACACGGCCGATGGTGTCGGCGGTGGAGACGGACTGGCCGACGGCGACCGTCATGGAGGAGAGGTGGCAGTACCAGACCTCGGTGCCGTCCTCCAGCTCCAGGACGATCCGGTAGCCGTAGGAGCCGGACCAGCCGGCCGACTTCACGGTGCCGCTGTGGACTGCCTTGACCGGGGTGCCGGTGGGAGCCGCGAAGTCCAGGCCGGTGTGGTAGCCGGACGACCACATCGAGCCGGCCTCGCCGTAGGTGGAGGTGATCGTGTACGAGGAGGTCGGCAGGGAGTAGCTGGCGGCGAGCTTGGCCAGGCGCTCGGCCTCGGCCTTCGCCGCGGCCTCCTCCTCCGCCTGCTTCTTCGCCTCGGCGGCCGCCTTCTCCGCCGCGTCGGCCTTGGCCGCGGCCTCCGCTGCCGCCTTCTCGGCGGCTGCCTTCTCTGCCGTCGCCTTCTCGGCGGCGTCGGCGGCGGCCTGCTGCTGCTCGGCCTGCTGGAGGATGCGGGCGCGCAGGGCCTCGCCGGCGTCGGCCGACGTCTGCGTCGTGCCGCCTGCGGTCTCGTCCTCGGCGGTGGTGTAGGTGAGGGCGGTGAGCGGCTGGGTGTTGCCGTTGCCGGCGGAGTCGGCGTGGTCGTCGTGGCCGATCAGCTCGCCGACGCCCGGGAGTTCGCTCGCGTCGGGCAGGTCGACGTCCGGCAGGTCCGGCAGGGCGATCGAGACCGGCGGCTTCTGCTGGGCGGTGGCCAGGCCACCGGCGCCGACGGCGGCGATGACGCCGACGCCGAGAACGGTGGAGGAGCGGGCGAAGTTGGAGCGCTGCTTGACCACGCGGTGGCGCCCGCCGGAACGGCTCTGGGCGCGCAGGGAGTCCTCGGTGGGGTTCCACTCCTCGGCCGCCCCGTCCGTGCCGCCCGCGCCGGGGGCGTCGTAGGAGGCGAAGGGGGTATGCGGAGCGGGGGTGTTGGAGGCCACGGAGGCGCTCTCCTTTCCTTCCTTCTCGCCTACCGGGTTAGCTGACGGGTTCGGAGCAGGAAGGTCTCCTACGGACGTGCCGCACGGGTGCGGCGGGGCCCGATTCACCCCAAGTGGTGGTTCCCCGGTTCCCTTGCGGGATTCGGCGCGTGCGCACGGTGCCGCCTCTTGCGACGGCTGGGACGACCGCGCTGCGTTATCGAACGTTAATAGACACGGGCACCCGATTCCAAGCCGTCCCCCTTGATCATTCGCTGAATTGGGAGGGAATCGCCCGAGTTGAGCCCCGTTCAGAAGCGACCGGGATCACCCTGCACATCTGACGTTACGTCAATTGTTATCGGAGGGAGACCCGTCGACTACACCCCGTGGCGACCGCGTCATGAGCGGGGCCCCGCCGGCGGCACCACCGGCATCGTCCGCCGCCGCTCCGGCTGCCCCACCGCCGGCCGGCTCACCGCGAGCAGCGCCATGTCGTCCGTCGAACCCCCGCCCGTGTGCCGGCGCACGTCCGCCACCAGCGCGTCGAGCAGCTCCTCCGGCCCCGGGAAGATCCGCCCCGCGAGCCGCGCCCCCGGGTCGTAGAAGACCCCGGCCGCGTCCCGCGCCTCCGACAGGCCGTCCGTGTAGAACAGCAGCGTCGCGCCCAGCGGGAACGGCGACTCGTCGGCCCGGTCCGGCCACATCCCGAGGTCCCCCATCCCCAGCGGCAGCGCCGCCTCGCTCGGCCGCAGCGGCGTCACGCCCCCGTCCTCGTACAGCAGAAGCGGCTCGGGATGGCCGCGGTTCACCACCCGTACGATCCTCTCCCCGCCCCGCGGCGAACGCGGGACCTCGGCCAGGACCGCCGTCGTGAACCCCTCGACGGCGTCGAGGCCCTCCCGCCGCATGCCCTCCCGGGCCAGCGCCCGTTCGAGCCGCGCCGCGACCCCCTCCAGGCTCGACTCCTGTTCGGCCGCCTCCCGGAAGGCACCGATGACGACCGCGACGGCCTCCACCGCGTCGAGCCCCTTGCCGCGCACGTCGCCGACCACGAGCCGTACCCCGTGCGGGGTGTCCTGCACCGCGAAGAGGTCGCCGCCGATGAACGCGTCCGCCCGCGCCGCCTCGTACCGGGCCGCGATCCGCAGCCCGCCGATCCGCTCGGCGGGCGCCGGAAGCACCGCCTTCTGCGCGGTCTCCGCGATCTCCCGCGCCGAGGCGAGCCGTTCGCCGCTGCGCCGCACCACCCGGTTGATCAGCAGGCCGAGCGCCGCGACCGTCACCACGGTCAGCGTCTCCGTGAGCGAGGGGATCGTGTCGGCGGTCCCGTTGTAGAAGTGCAGGCCGATGCTCGCGAGCACGGCGGCGATGCCGGTGAGCAGCGTCGTCAGGGTCGAGAAGAAGGGCGCGGCGATCAGCGGCGCCGCCGAGTACAGCGGCGCCGCCGTGAAGGTGGGCGGGGTCGCCAGGTCGTAGAGCACCCCGCCCACGATCAGCAGCGGCGGCAGCGCACGGAGGAAGCGCCGGGCGCCCCGGTACGCGTCGGGGTCGCCCCTGGGGGCCTCCGCCCGCCCGCGCCGCACCGCCGCTCGCGCCACCCTGTGCTCCCTGGTCCCGGTCCCGGGCGGCGGACGGAACCGCGCCCTCCCCAGGGTGCGGTCACCCCGCGCGGCTCGGCGACTCCTCCTCGGCCGGTTGGCTTACGGCGAGCCGTCCGCTCCGCGCGAGCGCCGCCATGGCCGCCGCGCACCCGAGCCCGACCGCGCACAGCACCAGCCAGGGCGCCGCCGACCAGCCCGTCACGTCGAGCAGGGCGCCCGTACCGAGGTTCCCCAGCGTGATGCCGACCCCGCACACGGTGTTGTAGAGCCCGTAGTGGGTGGCCACCCAGCGCCCCCGGGACAGGGCGACGACGGTGTCCATCTCGTACGGGTAGAGCACCGCGTTCGCCACCGCCAGGACCGCCGCGCACAGCAGCAGCGCCGGCACCGGGCGCCCGAGCGTCGCCGGCACCAGGAACGCCGCCCCCATCAGCGCCAGCCCGAGCACCAGGCACCGCTCGCGCGAGAGCCGCGCCTTGCACCAGGCGGTGATCCGCAGCTGTCCGGCCAGCGCGACCAGCGCCGACACCACGAACAGGGCCGTGGTCGCCGCCGTGCCGTCCGCCGCGAGCGGCAGCGCCAGATAGACCTGGAACGACAGCACGTACGAGCCGGTCATCGCCAGCGAGAACAGCCAGAAGGTGCGGTTCCCGAGCACCGACCGGAACTGCCCCCGCGCCTCCCCCTCCAGGGCCGGCTCCACGGCCTTGCGCCGTACGGGAAGATGCCGCAGCTGTACGAGGGTGAGGCCGGCGAACAGCACCGCCGCCACCACGCACGTCAGCCGGAACGACACCCCGGTCAGCGCCACCCCGACGAGCGGCCCGAACAGGATGCCCGCCTGGTAGTACGCGTTGAACAGCGCGAACGCCTGCACGCGCCGCTCCTCGCCCGCCTCCGCCGCCAGATACGCCCGCACGGCCGGGTTGAACAGCGCGCCCGCCAGGCCCGTCGCGAGCGAGGCGGCGATCAGCCACGGCAGCGACTGCGCGAACGCGAGCGCCCCGAAGCCGACCGTCCGCAGCGCGCACCCGGCGACGATCAGCGGCTTGAAGCCGAGCCGGTCGGCGAGCGCGCCGCCGACCAGGAACATGCCCTGCTGCGACAGGTTCCGCGCGCCGAGCACGAGCCCGACCGCCCAGGCCGCCATGCCGAGGCCGTCGGCGAGATGGGCCGCCAGATACGGCATCAGCATGTAGAAGCCGAGGTTGATGGTGAGCTGGTTGAGGAAGAGCAGCCGCACGGCCGGGTCGAAGCTGCGGCTCTGCCTCCAGATCCCGGCCCGGCGCCCCAGGGTGGTCGTGCTCAACGGACCGGCTCCTCGCGCGTCAGCACCCGGCGGGTCCAGCCGGTGACCGGCTCGCCCTCCGCGTACGCCTCCGGCTCCTCCCGTACGGGACCGTCGAGCAGCCCGTGCGCCGCGCAGTACTCGTCGTTGAAGACGGTGTCGAAGTAGCGCTGCGGCCCGTCGGGGAAGACGGCCGCGATCCGGGTGCCGCGCGGCCGGGTCCGGGCCAGCCAGCCCGCGACCAGCGCGACCGCGCCCACGCTCCAGCCGCCGGTCGCGAACTGCCGGGCGGCGAGCCGGCGCGCGGCCCGTACCGCATCCGCCGGCGCCACCCAGTGGACCTCGTCGAAGGCGGCGTGGTCGACGTTGGCCGGGTGGATGGAGGAGCCGAGGCCGCGCATCAGGCGCGGGCCGGCCGGCAGGCCGAAGACGGTGGAGTCGACCGAGTCGACCCCGACGAGTTCGAGCGCGGGGCTGCTGGTGGCGCGCAGCGCGCGGGAGACGCCGGCCGAGTGGCCGCCGGTGCCGACCGCGCAGACCAGCACGTCGATCCGGTCCAGCTGCTCGGACAGCTCGGCGGCGAGCCCGCCGTACGCCTGCTGGTTGTCGGGGTTCCCGTACTGGTTCGGCCACCACGCCCCGGGGAGGGCGAGCAGCAGCTCCGCGACTCGGTCCATCCGGGCCTGCTGCCAGCCGCCGGTCGGCGACGGCTCCGGGACGACGTGGACCCGGGCGCCGTGCGCGACGAGCATCCGCTCGACGATCGGCTCCAGACCGGGGTCGGTGACGACGTGCACCGGATGCCCGTGCAGGATCCCGGCGAGCGCCAGGCCCAGGCCCAGGGTGCCGGAGGTGGACTCGACGATCGGGGCGCCGGGCCGCAGCTCACCGCGGCGGCGGGCCTGCTCGACCATGTGGAGCGCGGCGCGGTCCTTGATGCCGCCGAAGTTGAAGCCTTCGAGCTTGGCCCAGTAGCCGTCGTCCATCCACAGCACGGGGGTGTTGCCGACGGTCTGCTCGACGACGGAGAGGAGGTTGGCGGGGTGTGTCATGGGGGGTCGCGTCCCTTGGAGTGAGTGCGCCCGCGTACGCGGTGTGCGAGACGTGCTCGCAGCGTGCGGGCATACGGAAGGAGCCGGGGTCGTGTGCGCGTACGCGGCGGCGTACGTGACCCGGCTCAGTTCCGGTTCACTCCGAGGGCGACGAGGAGACTGCCCGGCTCCGGGCCGGGTCCCGCCCTGCTGCGGACGCAGCGCGCGTGCGGGTGCTCGGGGAAGACCTCGTCGTGCGGGACGAGGACGGCGCCGCCGGCGCCGGGCGCGGAGAACTGCGTCCCCGTGGCCTGCGCGGGCAGTTGCGCGTCGAACGACCAGCCCTCGCCGTGCCGCTCGCAGCCGTGCGCCGGAAGCGGCGCGGTGAGGCTGGTGCCGGTGGTTCCGGTGGCGAGGGGCAGGGCGTGGCCGTGGGCGCCGTGGCAGACCCCGGCGATGAGCGCGACGAGCGCGAACAGGAGCAGGACGGCGGGCGCCCGCCGTCCTGCCCTGCGCAATCGGGTCACGCTGTGGTCACTCATGGTGCGCGTGAGGTTACGGGGCGCGAGGGGGCCGCGCAAAAGGACAGGCGCGGTTTTGGCCACCGTTCGTCCGACGTCCCGGATCCAGGATCCGGGATCCCGGTTCTCGGTTCTCGGATCCTGGATCTTGGATCTTGGATCCGAGATCTTGGATCCGAGATCTTGGATCCGGGATCCGGGTTCTCGGATCCGGGACCTTGGATGCCGGACCTTGGATCCGGGATGTTGGATCCAAGGCCCTGGATCCCGGACCTCGGATCCGGGATCCCGACCCCTACAGGTTCCGCTCCGCGAACACGGTCATCGCGTCGCGTACGAGCACCGCCGTGCCCTCCCCGTGCTTGTCGTAGTTCTTCGTGAAGCGCGGGTCGTCCACGTACATCCGGCCGAGCCCGATCACGTACTCCTTCGTCGGCGCGGGCCCGGTCGGCGCCGCCGACAGCCAGTCGTACTGCCGCCGCGCGATCGCCTGCACCTCGTCGCTGTCGGGCGCGAGGCCCGCCCGGGCCGCGGCGCCGAAGTCACGGGCGATGCCGGCCTGCTCGTCCTGGAACGCCTTCTTCTCCGCCTCGCTGAGCGAGCGCCACCAGCGGTCGCCCTTCTGGTAGGCCTCGCGGCCCCAGCGCTCGGTGACCTCGGCCTCGTACCGCGTGTGGTCGAAGCCGTCGAACATCTCCTCCGCCATCAGTTCCTCTCCCGTCTCGGTCTTGTGGAGAGTGGTGCGCACGGCCTCGATCTGCCGCCCGATGCGCTCGCGCTCCTGTTCCAGGAGGGCCAGATGCGTGCGCAGGGCGGCCGAGGTGTCCCGCTGGCCTTCGAGGACCTCGGCGATGGCGGGCAGGGAGAGCCCGAGCTCGCGCAGCAGCAGGATCCGCTGCAGCCGGACGAGCGCCGCCTGGTCGTAGTACCGGTAACCGTTCGCGCCGATCCGGCTCGGCTCCAGCAGCCCGAACTCGCCGTAGTGGCGAAGGGTGCGGCTGGTGGTGCCGGCCTTTCTGGCGATCTCCTGGATCGACCACTCCATGACGGGAACGCTAGATCTTGACGTTGCGTCAAGGTCAAGCGAGACGCGGCAGGGGCGCACATCGCGGAATACGACGAAGGCCCGGATCCTCATCGGATCCGGGCCTTCGTGCTACTGAGTAGCGGGGACAGGATTTGAACCTGCGACCTCTGGGTTATGAGCCCAGCGAGCTACCGAGCTGCTCCACCCCGCGTCGGTGAACACCACCTTACGGCATGGATGCCCATGCTCGGAAATCCATTTCCGTGCGGGATCCGCGCGGGGTCCGTGCGGGCCGGCTCAGCAGCCGCAGTCGTCCGCGTCGACCGGGGCCGTCAGCGGGTCGGCGGCCTTCTGCGCGGGCCCCTCCCAGGTCTCGTACGCGAAGCCCTCGCGCACCCAGTACTCGAAGCCGCCCAGCATCTCCTTCACCTGGAAGCCCAGCTCGGCGAGGGCGAGCGCGGCGCGCGTGGCGCCGTTGCAGCCGGGGCCCCAGCAGTAGGTGACGACCGGGACGTTCTTGTCGAGGAGCTGCTCGGCCTGCTCGGGGATGAGCGCGGTCGGCAGGTGGACGGCGCCGGGGACGTGGCCCTGGTCCCAGGAGGCGGTGCTGCGGGAGTCGAGCACGACGAAGCCGGGGTCGGCTCCGCCGTCGGCGGCGGCCGCGAGCGCGGAGGCGACGTCGGAGACGTCGGCGTGGAAGGCGAGGCTGGCCGAGAAGTAGGCGGCAGCGGCGGCCGGGGAGGCCGGCGGAGTGCGGAGAACGGCGTTGACCTGGTTCGTTGTCGTCGTCATGGTGATCAATCTAGAGATGATGATCACCGCGCTGAAGGGGTGATCCACGGTGCTCGGGGGGTTCTGCCGGGGATTCCCGGGCGTCGGTCGTCGATCGCCGCGAATCTCACGCACCGGAACGCGTCACATTACGAGATCGACATCGTGGCGGACGGGGAGCGGCTGGCGGCGCTCGGCGTCCGCTGGGAGCGTGCGGGCCGGCGTCGCGCCTCACCGCCCGAAGGGGTTGTGCCCGACGTCGGCCGGCACCCGCTCGCGGACCGGTGTGCTGTCCGGGCCCGGCACCCGCATGCCGGGGATCGGCCGGGTCTCGGCACGGCGCAGCAGCACCGCCCCGTCCCGGTGCCACACCTCCACGTACCCGTGGTCGAGGAGCATCCGGACCCGTGCCTGCTGCTCCTCCACCGAGTGGAAGGGGAAGGTCCGGCCGTGCACGCCGAGCAGCACCCAGTCCGCGCCTCGCGGGGTCCCGTCGGCGAGGACGACGGAGGTACGGCGGGTCAGCCGCGGGGCCACGGCGTTGTCGGCCTCCACGGTGGCGCCGTCAGGGATGAGTTCGGCGGCGTGGGCGAGGGCGCGCTTGTCGGGGCGGGGCTGCCACGAGCCCGGGTTGACGAGCAGCCCGAGGCCGAGGAAGACGGCGGCGCCGGTGCTGAGCGCGAGCGCGGCGACGCCCAGCCGCTTCCGGTACGGCCCGCGGAGGCGGGCGAGGGTCTCCAGGGCGGCCGTGAGCAGGATCGGCCACAGGAAGGCGTCGTAGTGGTTGACGACCGTCCAGTGGTTGCCGTTGTCGGAGAGCAGCCGTTCGGCGAGCAGCGGGAGTGCGAGCAGCGTGGTCGCCGAGCCGAGCGGCAGGAACGCGAGGGTGCCGAGCACCCACAGCAGCAGGACGAGTTTGACCGGCGGCGTGACGGCGACCCACGGCACCACCCACGGCTCGGTGAGCACCCGGGCCAGGGCCGCGCCGCCGTCGGCGCCGATCCGCCCGTAACTCCAGTAGTAGCCGGGCGGGCTGCCCATCGCGGGCAGGAACCAGCCGACCACGAGCGCGACGACCAGCGGCCCGCCGAGGAGCAGCCCGAGCCCCGCGACCCGCCCGGCGCGCCGGTCCCGCGCCGACGGCTCGCGGCGGGCGCGGACGAGGAGCAGCAGCCCGAACGCCCCGGCCACCAGGCCCATGTCCTCCTTCACCAGGCACAGCAGGGCCGCCCACAGCGCCGCCGTGCCGTAGCGGCGGGCCATGCCGCGTTCCAGCATCAGGAGCGTGAGCGGGACGGCGAAGGCGACCTCGTGGAAGCCGGTGTACGCGGAGTCGAGCAGCGGCCAGCCGATCGCGTACACGAGCCCGGCGACGTCGGCCACGACCGCGCGGTCGGGGAAGCAGTGGCGGGCGATGCGGCGCATCACGGGCACGCCGGCGGCGAACAGCGCGGCCTGCGCGAGGATCAGCGTGCGCGGGTCGTCCCACAGCCAGTAGAGGGGCGCGAGCAGCGCCAGGAGTGGCGTGAAGTGGTCGCCCAGGAGTGTGAAATCCGGGGGGAATTCATGGTGGACGCTCTTTATCGCCGACCTCGGCGGCGCGAACTGCGCGTACGCCCGCACCGCCTGGTCGAAAATCCCCAGATCGAATCCGGTCACCCGCAGCGCCGCCCATGACTGCAGCCCGAGCCCGCAGCACACGACGAAGCACAGCACCGCCGAAGCGAGCCCCCGCCCCCGTGCGGCGCCCGCCCACCCGCTTCTCCGCCGCTGCCGGGGAACGACGACGACCTGATCCTGCACGGCCCCGGCTCGCGTCGTCATGCCCAGGACGCTATGCGCCCCGACCCCCCACCTGCCACCCGCTCCACGAAAAACGCCCCGCCCGGTCGAAACCGGACGGGGCGCTTCCTGGTAGGCCGTGTGGGACTCGAACCCACAACCAATGGATTAAAAGTCCACTGCTCTGCCAATTGAGCTAACGGCCCGTGGACAAGCACACCCGAGCAGCATAGCCCGAGACCTCCTCGGAACCGATCGGGTATTGGCCGTGCCACCCCGGTCGTGCGGTGATTCCGTACGCGTACCGCATGCCACAGGGCCCCTGCCTGCACTGTCGTGCGGTCAGGGGCCCTGTTGACGAGCTACCGGTCTACGGCCTCACGGCGCGTCAGCCGTTGCGCTTCCAGCGCGGCTTGTCGTCGCGGCGGAAGCCACCGCGGTCGTCGCGACGGTGGTCGTCGCGGTTGAACGACGGGCGGTCGTTGTCGCGGCGGAAGCCCGGGCGGTCGTCGCGGCGGTCCCGGTTGAACGGGCGGTCGTCGCGGCGGTCGCGGTTGAACGGGCGGTCGCTGCCGCGGTGGCCGCCGGCGGGGCGGTCGTCGCGACGGAAGCCACCGCGGTCGTTGTCACGGTCGCGGTTGAACGACGGACGGTCGTTGTCACGGCGGTCGTCACGGCGGAAGCCGCCACGGTCGTTGTCACGGTCGCGGTTGAACGACGGACGGTCGTTGTCACGACGGTCGTTGTCACGACGGAAGCCACCGCGGTCGTTGTCACGACGGTCGTCGCGACGGAAGCCGCCACGGTCGTTGTCACGGTCCCGGTTGAACGACGGACGGTCGTTGTCACGACGGTCGTTGTCACGACGGAAGCCACCGCGGTCGTTGTCACGACGGTCGTCCCGGCGGAAGCCGCCACGGTCGTTGTCACGGTCGCGGTTGAACGACGGGCGGTCGTTGTCACGACGGTCGCGGTTGAACGACGGGCGGTCGTCACGGCGGTCGTCGCGACGGAAGCCACCGCGGTCGTTGTCGCGGCGGAAGCCGCCACGGTCGTTGTCGCGGTCGTCGCGCTCGCGGCGGGCCTCGCGGCGCTCGGCGTCGCGGCGGGCCTGGGCCTCCGCGGCGGCAGCGGCGGCGGCCAGCTCGGCCTCGGCGGCCTGGGCGGCCTCCGCGACGGCGGCTTCCGGGTCCTCGCCGCGCTCGCGGGCGGCGCGGGCGACGAGGCGGTCGGCCTCCTCGCGGAGCTCGACGGCGCGGCGCTGCAGGCGCTCCAGCTGGCGGGTGAGGTCGGCGACCTCGCGCTCGGCCTGCTTGGCGGAGTTGTTCGCGGAGTCGGCCTGGACCTCGGTCAGCGAACGGGCGCCGGTGATCTCGGCGACCTCGGGGTCGAAGGCGCCGGCGCCGCCGACGATGTGGCGCGAGGCGTCCACGCCCGCGTCCTCCATCAGGCGGAAGATCTGGCGGCGCTGGTGCGGCAGGGCCAGGGAGACCACGACACCGGAGCGGCCGGCGCGGGCGGTGCGGCCCGAGCGGTGCAGGTAGTCCTTGTGGTCGCCGGCCGGGTCCACGTTCAGGACCAGGTCGATGCCGTCCACGTGGATACCGCGCGCGGCGACGTCGGTGGCGACGAGGACGTTGACGTAACCGTCCTTGAAGTCGGCCAGGGTGCGGGTGCGCGCGCCCTGGGTCATGCCGCCGTGCAGCGCGTCGGCCTTCACGCCGGACTCGCGCAGCTGCTCGGCGACGCGGTCGGCGCCCAGCTGGGTGCGGACGAAGATGATGGTGCGGCCCTTGCGGGCGGCGATGGCGGCGGTGACCGGGGCCTTGTCCTTCGGCTTCACGACCAGGACGTGGTGGGTCATCGTCGTGACGGCGCCGGCGGACGGGTCGACCTCGTGGGTGACCGGGTCGACCAGGTAGCGCTTCACGAGGGTGTCGATCTCGTTCTCCAGCGTGGCGGAGAAGAGAAGGCGCTGGCCGCCGGTCGGGACCTGGTCGAGCAGCTCGGTGACCTCGGGCAGGAAGCCCAGGTCGGCCATCTGGTCGGCCTCGTCGAGGACGGCGACCTGGACCTGCTCCAGGGAGCAGGCGCCGCGGTTGATGATGTCGCGCAGTCGGCCCGGGGTGGCGACGAGGATGTCGACGCCGCGCTCCAGGGCGTAGATCTGGTTGCCCATGGACGTACCGCCGCAGACGACCTTCATCTTGAGGCCGAGCACGTCGCCGTACGGCTGGAGGGCGTCCGCGACCTGCATCGCGAGCTCGCGGGTCGGGGTGAGGATGACACCGCGCGGCTTCTTCTTCTCGGTCTGGCCGCCGGCCAGCGTGGCGAGCAGCGGGAGGCCGAAGGAGAGGGTCTTGCCGGAGCCGGTACGGCCGCGGCCGAGGATGTCCTTGCCGGCCAGGGCGTCCGGGATGGTCGCGGCCTGGATCGGGAAGGGGGTGGTCACACCGTTCTGGGCGAGCTTGCGCACGACGCCCTCGGGGAGGCCCAGGTCGCCGAAGGTGATCGACGGGGTCTCGTCCTCGGCCTCGGCGTCGGCGTCGAGGTCGGCCTCGGCGTCGATCTCGACGGTCTCGACGGCGGTGTCGGCCTCGACGGCGGTGTCGGCGGCCGCTACGGCCTCGGCCGTCTCGGCGACCGCGTCGGTCTCGTCGTTCTCGGGCAGGACGGCGTGATCAGAACTGAAAATGGACATGCGAAATGCGAAACCTTCCGGAGTCTCGGCACGCGCCCGTCAACTCCGTGTTTCGCACAAGACCGCCTCGATGCGGTCAGCCACGGCAAGGGAGAGTACGCGCCAGTCACGGCGCTCTTCGGTCGTGGCGCCGGGCAAATGGGATCAAACGATCTACCACCATACGCACTCTCCCCCACTCAAGGCAAACCGAGCGGCGAGAGCTGCGTCACATCGGCCCGGCCTGCGGCGAAGCCTCCGGCTCCCGCGCCCCTCCCGGACCGTCCGCCGCCCGCATGGCACCCATGTGGGTGTCGGCGCCCGGCGTCGTCGTCGGCGTCTCGGTGACCGTCGGCTCGGGCGTCGGATCCTGCGTCGGCGTCGGCGACTCCTGGGTCGGCGACGGCTCCGGGTCCACCGGCGGCGGCGTGGTCTGTCCGCCCGGCGCCCCGCCGGTGCCGCCCGCGGCGCCGCCGGGATCGGCCGACGGCTGCGGCTTCGGCGCCCCGCCGGGACCGACCGGGCCGCCGCTGCCGTCCGGCTTGGCCGAGGCGGACGGCGACCCGCTCGGTACGGGCTTGTCCTTGCCCTCGCCGTCCGGGCCCGGCCCGCTCCGCCCCGTACGGTCGAAGCCGCCACCGCCGTGGGCCCCGGCATAGCCGCCGTCCGCCCCCGAACCGGCCGCCGCCTCGCCCCGCTTCCCCGCGGAGGTGCTGGGCGCCGGCTTCGCGCCGTCCTCGCCGACACTCATACAGCCGCTCAGGCCCGCGCAGGCGGCGACCGCCAACGCGGTGGCGGCCCATCTCACAGGGGTGGGCAAATGGCGCACGGAGGGCACCTCCAGGACACTCGGGGTGTTTCAGGCAGGGAAGGAACGCGTCGCCCTGCCCAACTCCCTTGGTGCACCGGGGGACACGCCCCGACCCCGCTCGGCCGTGACCGCGACCCGTGACCGGCACCCGCGACCGTGTCCCGTGGCCGGCACCCGCGACCGTGCCCCGTAACCGACGCCCGCGACCGTCACCCGTAACCGTCACCCGTAGCCGAGTGCGTGCAGCCGCGCGTCGTCGATGCCGAAGTGGTGGGCGATCTCGTGCACGACGGTGATCTCGGTCTCCGCGACCACGTCCTCGCGCGACTCGCACATCCGCAGCGTCGGCCCCCGGTAGATCGTGATCCGGTCCGGCAGCACCCCGGCGTACCACTCGCCGCGGTCGGTCAGCGGCGTCCCCTCGTAGAGCCCGAGCAGTTCCGGGTCGCCGGTCTCGGGCGCCGGCTCGTCCTCGACGAACACGGCGACGTTGTCCATCAGCCGCGTCAGCTCCGGCGGGATGCGGTCCAGGGCTTCGGCGACAAGCTCCTCGAACTCCTCGCGCGTCATCTCCAGCACGGGCCCATTCTCCCTCCCGGCCCCCTCCGGGCCCCTTCCGTTCACCCCTCCCCGGAAACCGTTTTGGCGATACCGCCCCGCATCCCATATGCTTCTCACGTCCCCGACGCGCTGAGAAGCGCCCAGGTGGGGCCGTTAGCCCTCATCGTCTAGTGGCCCAGGACGCCGCCCTTTCAAGGCGGTAGCACGGGTTCGAATCCCGTTGGGGGCACGCACAACCCTGTGCGAGACTGGTTCTCGCACAACAGATGGTCCTGTGGAGCAGTTGGTTAGCTCGCCACCCTGTCAAGGTGGAGGTCGCGGGTTCAAGTCCCGTCAGGATCGCTGAGGCCGGAAACGGTCTCGTGGCTGGGTAGCTCAGTTGGTACGAGCGATCGCCTGAAAAGCGATAGGTCGCCGGTTCGACCCCGGCCCCAGCCACAATCAGAAGGCCCCGTTCGAAAGAACGGGGCCTTCGTCGTTCCTAGGTCCGTTCCTTCCCCCGCCGGCCGCGCCACGCGAGCGCCACCGCCACCACCGCGACCACGCCGACGAGCAGCGCCCAGTCCGGGACGGCGCGGCCGAGGGCGCCGACGCGCTCCTCCACGGCGAAGGAGTCGTCGACGGAGAGCAGGCCGGGCAGGGCCGTCGTGCCGTCGAAGACGAGGAAGAGCGTGCCGAGGGCGATGAAGAAGAGGCCCGAGAGCAGCGAGGTGGAATGGACCTCGACGGACCGCCCGGCTGCGCGGCCGACACGGAGCGGCCGGCCCCGCAGCCAGCGGCGCCGGCCCAGGTCGTAGCGCTCCCAGAGCAGCGCGAGCAGGAACAGCGGGACGGCCATGCCGAGCGCGTACACGGCGAGGAGCAGGCCGCCGTAGACCGGGCCGCCGCTGAGGGCGGCGACCGTCAGGACGCTGCCCAGGATGGGGCCGGCGCAGAAGCCGGCGAGGCCGTAGACGAGACCGAGGGCGTAGACGGAGAACGCGGTCGTGGGGCGGATCCGGCCGCTCGCCTCGGCGATCCGGCGGGAGGCGAAGCCGAGGCCGAGGATCTGCAGCACGCCGAGGACCACGATCAGCCAGCCGCCGGCCGTCACCAGGAGGTCCCGGTGCCCGTAGAAGAGCCGCCCGGCGAAGGAGCCGGCGGCGCCGAGCGGGACGAGGGTGGTGGCGAGGCCCGCGTAGAAGATCCCGGTGCGGGCGACCAGCTTGGCGCGGGTGTCGATCGAGTAGGCGAAGAAGGCCGGGAGCAGCAGGGCGCTGCACGGGCTGAGGAGGGCGAGCAGTCCGCCCAGGAAGGCGGCGAAGTAGCCGATGCCGGAGGTCATCGGCCGGCCCCCGGCTGCTTGCCCTCCGGAGCCGCCCCCGCCGCCCCCGCTGCCCCTGCTGCCCCCGCCGTCTTCTCGGCCTTCGCCGTCTTCGCCGTCTTCGCGGCCGCCTCGATGACCGCCGTGAACGTCTCCGTCGGCTGGGCACCCGCGATCGGGCGCCCGTTGACGAGGAAGGACGGGGTCGAGGTGGCGCCGAGCGAGTAGCCCTGCTCCTGGTCCTTGCTCACCGCCGCCCGGGCCGCCGCGCTGTCCGCGTCCTTCGCGAAGGCGGCCAGGTCGGTGACGCCGGCCTCCTTCGCCAGGGCGGTCAGCCGCTCCTCGCCGAAGCCCTTCTCCTTGGAGCCGTGGGCGTAGGCCGCCTTGTGGAACTCCCAGAACCGGCCCTGCCGCCCGGCCGCCCAGGAGGCGCGGGCGGCGGCCTCCGACTCCTCGCCGAAGATCGGGAAGTTCCGCCACTCGATGCGCAGGACGCCGGTGTCCACGTACCTACGCACCAGCTCGGGCTCGGTGTCCCGGGCGAACTTGCCGCAGTAGCCGCACTTGAAGTCGGCGTACTCGATCAGCACGACGGGCGCGTCGGCGCGGCCGAGGGCGAGCTTGTCGGAGGGGTCCCGGCGGGCGTACGCCTCCAGCTCGGGGTAGACGCCGGCGGACGGGTCGGCGGAGACCTCGGCGACGGCGCCCGGGCCGGAGGACACGGACGGCGAGGACGGCGAGGTGGCGGCGTACGAGGCGAGGCCGAGCAGCGTGGCGGCCAGCACGACACCGCTGATGATCACGACGGGCTTGGACTTGGGCATGGCGAAGCGCTCCTGAAACGGGAGGAATGGGACGGACGGCGTGCAGGAACGCCCGTCTAGACCCGCAGGATCGACAGCTCCACCGGTGACGGCGCCGCGAGCTCCGGCGGCGCCCGCCCCGCCCGTACGTCCACCGCGTCCTGGTCCGCGCCCCAGCCCCCGCACGGCGTCCGCTCCGCCGCGAGTACGGGCAGCAGCTCGCCGAAGCCGTGCGCGCGCGGCGGTACGGCGGGGGCCCGGGCCCCCTCGTCGTCGCCGTGGCTCTGGCCGCAGCCGGGACCGGCCGGCCCGACGGAGGCGGTGATCACCTGCCGTACGGGCTCCGCCGCCGCGACCGCCCCGCACACCGCGAGCCCCAACACCAGCCCCGCCAGCGCGGCGAACGCCGCCAGCGCGCGCAGGACCGGGGTGCGGGACATGAGGAAACCTTTCGGGAGGGCGTGCCCGAAATATTACGCAGCGGTGCCGGGCCACCCCCGGAACCCACTCGTAAATCGGTTCGCCGCTTCTCGGCCGCAGGTGCGATCCTGGATCCCGTATGTCTACTTCCTTCGCCGCCCTCCAGTCCGTCCTGGCCGAGGTCTCGCTGCGGGACTCCCACCGGCTCGGCCGCCGTCTCGAAGGCGCCCGCCGCATCCGCAAGCCCGAGGCCCGCGCGGCCGTACTGGACGAGATCGCCGCCGAGGCCGGCAAGGCCAAGGAGCGCGTCGAGGCCCGCGCGGCCCTCGTGCCGCCCGTCACGTACCCCGAGCAGCTGCCCGTCTCCCAGAAGAAGGACGAGATCGCCGAGGCGATACGCGACCACCAGGTCGTGATCGTCGCCGGTGAGACGGGTTCCGGCAAGACGACGCAGATCCCGAAGATCTGCCTGGAGCTGGGCCGGGGCGTCCGGGGCATGATCGGGCACACCCAGCCCCGCCGGATCGCCGCCCGCACGGTCGCCGAGCGCGTGGCGGAGGAGCTGAGGACCCCGCTGGGCGAGGCGGTCGGCTGGAAGGTCCGGTTCACCGACCAGGTGAACCAGGACGCGACCTTCGTCAAGCTGATGACGGACGGCATCCTGCTCGCCGAGATCCAGACGGACCGCGAGCTGCGCGCGTACGACACGATCATCATCGACGAGGCTCACGAGCGGTCCCTCAACATCGACTTCCTGCTCGGCTATCTGGCCCAGCTGCTGCCGAAGCGCCCCGACCTCAAGGTCGTCATCACCTCGGCGACCATCGACCCGGAGCGCTTCTCCCGCCACTTCGGCGACGCCCCGATCGTCGAGGTCAGCGGACGCACCTACCCCGTGGAGGTCCGCTACCGGCCCCTCCTGGAGGAGGACGGCGACGAGGCCGACCGCGACCAGATCACCGCGATCTGCGACGCCGTCGACGAGCTGCAGAAGGAGGGCCCGGGCGACATCCTGGTCTTCCTCTCCGGCGAGCGCGAGATCCGCGACACCGCGGACGCCCTGATCAAGAAGAAACTCTTCAACACGGAGATCCTGCCGCTGTACGCGCGGCTGTCGCACGCCGAGCAGCACCGCGTCTTCCAGGCGCACTCCGGCCGCCGGATCGTCCTGGCCACGAACGTCGCCGAGACCTCCCTCACCGTCCCCGGCATCAAGTACGTGATCGACCCGGGCACCGCCCGCATCTCCCGCTACTCGCACCGCACCAAGGTGCAGCGGCTGCCGATCGAGCCGATCAGCCAGGCCAGCGCCAACCAGCGCAAGGGCCGCTGCGGCCGTACGTCGGACGGCATCTGCATCCGGCTCTACTCCGAGGACGACTTCCTCACCCGGCCCGAGTTCACGGACGCGGAGATCCTCCGTACGAACCTGGCCTCCGTCATCCTCCAGATGACCGCGGCCGGCCTCGGCGACATCGAGAAGTTCCCGTTCATCGACGCTCCTGACCACCGCAACATCCGGGACGGCGTCCAGCTGCTCCAGGAGCTGCACGCGCTCGACCCGGCGCAGAAGGACCCGCGCAAGCGGCTCACGGAGACCGGCCGCAAGCTGTCGCAGCTGCCGGTCGACCCGCGGCTGGCCCGGATGGTCCTGGAGGCCGACAAGAACGGCTGTGCCCGCGAGGTCATGGTGATCGCGGCGGCGCTGTCGATCCAGGACCCGCGCGAGCGGCCGGCCGAGAAGCAGGCGCAGGCCGACCAGCAGCACGCCCGCTTCAAGGACGAGACGAGCGACTTCCTCGCCTACCTCAACCTCTGGCGGTACGTCCGCGAGCAGCAGAAGGAGCGGGGCTCCAGCTCCTTCCGCCGGATGTGCAAGCAGGAGTACCTGAACTTCCTGCGCATCCGCGAGTGGCAGGACATCTACTCGCAGCTGCGCACGGTCGCCAAGCAGATGGGCATCCACCTCAACGAGGAGGACGCCCCCGAGCAGTCCGTCCACGTGTCGCTGCTGGCCGGTCTGCTCAGCCACATCGGCCTGAAGGACGTCAAGGACGGCGCGAAGAACGAGTACCTGGGCGCGCGCAGCGCCAAGTTCGCGGTCTTCCCGGGCTCGGCGCTCTTCAAGAAGCCCCCGCGCATGCTGATGTCCGCCGAGCTGGTGGAGACCTCGCGCCTGTGGGCGCGGGTGAACGCCCGGATCGAGCCCGAGTGGGTCGAGCCGCTGGCCGAGCACCTGGTGAAGCGGACCTACAGCGAGCCGCACTGGGAGAAGGACCTGGCGGCGGTCATGGCGTACGAGAAGGTGACGCTGTACGGCGTGCCGATCGTCGCCGACCGCAAGGTGAACTACGGCCGGATCGACCCCGAGGTCTCCCGCGACCTGTTCATCCGCAACGCGCTCGTCGAGGGCGACTGGCGCACCCACCACAAGTTCTTCGCCGACAACCGCAAGCTGCTCACCGAGGTCGAGGAGCTGGAGCACCGGGCGCGGCGCCGGGACATCCTGGTCGACGACGAGACGCTCTTCGACTTCTACGACAAGCGGGTCCCCGAACACGTCGTGTCCGGCGCCCACTTCGACTCGTGGTGGAAGCACAAGCGGCGCGAGGAGCCGGAGTTCCTCGACTTCGAGCGCGAGATGCTCATCAACGAGAAGGCGGGGGCGGTCACCAAGGCCGACTACCCGGACTCGTGGCGGCAGGGCGCGCTGAAGTTCCGCGTGACGTACCAGTTCGAGCCGGGCGCGGACGCGGACGGCGTGACCGTCCACATCCCGCTGCAGGTGCTCAACCAGGTCACGGACGAGGGCTTCGAGTGGCAGATCCCGGGTCTGCGCGAGGAGGTGGTGACGGAGCTGATCCGTTCGCTGCCGAAGCCGATCCGCCGCAACTACGTGCCGGCGCCGAACTTCGCCGCCCGCTTCCTGGACGCGGTCGTGCCGTCGGCCTCCGGCCGCGATCAGACGCAGCAGGAGCCGCTGACGACCGCGCTCGCGCGCGAGCTGCAGCGGATGGTCGGCGTGCCGGTCACGGCGGACGACTTCGACTGGGCGAAGGTCCCTGAGCACCTGAAGATCACCTTCCGGATCGTCGACGAGCGGCGCCGCAAGCTGGCCGAGGACAAGGACCTGGAGGCGCTGAAGCTCCGTCTGCGCCCCAAGGCCCGCCAGGCGCTCTCCCAGGCCGCCAAGGCGGCCACGGCGGGCCCTGACGGCTCCGGGCCGTCCCTGGAGCGCACCGGGCTCAAGGACTGGTCGATCGGGACCCTCACCAAGGTCTTCGAGACCCGGCGGGCCGGCCAGCCGGTCAAGGCCTACCCGGCGCTCGTGGACGAGGGCGACAGCGTGGCCGTGCGCCTCTTCGACACCGAGGAGGAGCAGGCGCTCGCGATGTGGCGGGGCACCCGGAAGCTGATCATGCTGAACATCCCGGTGAACCCGGCGAAGTTCGCCTCCGACAAGCTCACCAACCAGCAGAAGCTGGCCCTGTCCGCGAACCCGCACGGCTCGATCCAGGCCCTCTTCGACGACTGCGCCACCGCCGCCGCCGACCGGCTGATCGCGGACCACGGCGGGCCGGCCTGGGACGAGGAGTCCTTCCGGAAGCTGTACGACAAGGTCCGCGCCGACCTCGTCGAGCTGACCGTCCGCACGGTGAGCCAGGTGCAGCAGGTCCTCGCGGCCTGGCAGGCCTGCGAGCGGCGCCTGAAGGCCACGAACAGCCCCGCCCTGCTCCGCAACCTCCAGGACGTGCGCGAGCAGCTCTCCTGGCTGATGCCGGCCGGCTTCGTGACCCGTACGGGCCTGAAGCGGCTGCCGGACCTCATGCGCTACCTGGTGGCGGTGGACCGGCGGCTGCAGCAGATGCCGACGGGCGCGCAGCGGGACACCACCCGGATGGAGAAGGTCCACGAGATGCTGGACGAGTACGCCTGGCTGCTCGAACAGCTCCCCAAGGGCCGGCCGGTGCCGACCAGCGTCACGGACATCCGCTGGATGATCGAGGAGCTGCGGGTGAGCTACTTCGCGCACGCCCTCGGGACGGCCCACCCGGTGTCGGACAAGCGGATCGTGAAGGCGATCGACGCGGCGGTTCCGTAGGCCGGTGCCGGCGGTCGCCGCAGGGCGTCCGCCCGCCGGTTCGACCGCACCCCCTGACCTGCTGTACTCTTTTCCTCGCAGCCACCACTGAGTGGCCGCGATGGTCCTGTGGAGCAGTTGGTTAGCTCGCCACCCTGTCAAGGTGGAGGTCGCGGGTTCAAGTCCCGTCAGGATCGCAAGTGAAGAAGGCCCGCACCGTTT
>NZ_JBSGBF010000072.1:0-41897 GCF_053601115.1 Streptomyces sp. NPDC004788 | reverse complement strand
GATGATGTCTTCCTTGTGCTGTACGTAACCGGCCACGTCGGCCTCCTTGTTCGGACAGTTACAGCAGGCGGTGGTGACCAGCAGCCTCACCCCCTTGTCCGGGGCGCGGCGCGGGCGCGTTCGCGCGGTCTACGGTTGCGCGCGGTCTACGGTCTGCGCGCGGTCTACGGTCTGCGCGGTCCACGGTTGGGCGCGGTCTACGGGAAGAGGGCGTCCTGGGCCGCGTCGCGGGCCCGCAGGAGGGCGCCGCGCAGGACCGCCGCGTCGCCCAGGGCGGTGGCGCGGACCTCGGTGCGCAGGGGCGAGAGCGTGGCGAGCGCGGTCTCGACGCGGGCGGCGAGTTCCGGGCCGCCCTGGTGGCCGGTCTCGCCGGCCAGGACCACACAGCCCGGGTCCAGGACGGCGGCCACGGCAGCCGCGCCGACGGCCAGGCGGTGGGCGAGGGCGTCCAGGAAGGGGCCGTGGCCGGAGCCGAGCGCGGTCGCCGGGTCGAGGCCGTGGGCGACGGCCAGGGCCTCGACGGCGGCGACGCAGGCCAGCTCGTGGAAGCCGCCGTCACAGCCGAAGGCCGAGGGCAGCCCGGAGGTGCCGGGCACCGGCAGGAAGCCGATCTCGCCGGCGCCGCCGGAGGCCCCGCGGCGCAGCCGCCCGTCGAGGACGACCGCCGCGCCGACGCCCTGGCCGAGCCAGAGCAGGACGAAGTCGTCCCGGTCGCTGGCCGCGCCCTCGCGCAGTTCGGCGACGGCGGCGAGGTTGGTCTCGTTCTCGACCAGGACGTGCGCCGGGAGCCGCTCCTGGAGGGCGCCGACGAGCCGGCGGTGCCAGGCGGGCAGCCCGCTGGAGTCGCGCAGTTCGCCGGTGGCCGGGTCGATGAGGCCGGGCGCGCCGACGGCCACGGTGTGGAGCCGCTCGGCGCCGGCCTCCCGTGCGGTCCGCTCCAGGAGCGCGACGGCCTTCTCCACGGCGGGGCCGGTGCCGACGTCGTCGCCGACGGGCGCGGCCGCCTCGGCCAGCGTGACGCCGAGGAGGTCGGTGACGGTGACCGCCACGGACCGGGTGCGCACGTCGAGCGCGGCGAGATGGGCGCGGTCCGCGACGATCCCGTACAGCTTGGCGTTCGGGCCGCGGCGCTCGGCGCCGGCCTCGCCGACGACATGGACGAGTCCGGAGCCGCTGAGCCGCTCGACGAGGTCGGCGACGGTGGGACGGGAGAGTCCGGTGAGCGTCTTGAGCTGGGTGGCCGTCAACGGGCCCTCGTCCTGGAGGAGGCGCAGGGCGAGCCGGTCGTTGATGGCCCGGGCGGTGCTCGGGGATGCGGCCATGCGGTGATCCTCTCAGATGCCCGGCGGGGCACGGGCCGGTCTCCCCACTATTTATCAGGCAGGGTTCCTGATAGTTTACGGGCGACCGAGAGCGACCACTCTCAGGCGACCACTCTCAAGGGGAGGGCCCATGGCGGCGGAGACCGTCTTCACCACCGAGCGGCTGCGACGGGCCCGGTTCGCCGTCGCCGCCGTCTTCTGCGTCCACGGCGCGGTGACCGGCAGCTTCGCGACCCGGATCCCGTGGATCCAGGAGCACGCGGGCGTCAGCGCGGGCCAGCTGGGGCTCGCCCTCGCCTTCCCGGCCATCGGCGCCTCGCTCGCGATGCCGCTGGCCGGCGCGATCAGCCACCGCTTCGGCGCACGCACGGCGCTGCGCGGGTTGCTCGCCCTGTGGACGCTGGCCCTGACGCTGCCCTCGCTCGCGCCGAACGTGTACGGGCTGTGCGCGGCGCTCTTCGTCTACGGCGCCACCGCGGGCATGTCCGACGTCGCCATGAACGCGCTCGGGGTCGAGACCGAGAACCGGCTCGGCCGCTCGATCATGTCCGGCCTGCACGGCATGTGGAGCGCGGGCGCCCTGCTCGGCTCGGCCGCCGGCACCCTCGCCGCTCACCTCGGCGGCGACGCCCGCGTCCACCACCTGATCGCCGCCCTGGTCCTCACCGCCCTCGGCCTGGTCGCCTGCCGGGGCGTGCTCGACCTGCGCAGCGCGCCCGAGGAGGAGGCCCCGCCGCGCTTCGCGCTGCCCCCGAAGTCCGCCCTGGTCATCGGCGCGATCGGGTTCTGCGGAGTCTTCGCGGAGGGCGCGAGCCTCGACTGGTCGGCCGTCTACCTCAAGCAGGAGCTGAGCACCTCGGCCGGCCTCGCCGCCGCCTCGACCACCGCCTTCGCGCTCACCATGGCCGTGGCACGGCTGGTCGGCGACCGCGTGGTGGACCGCTTCGGCGCGGTCCGTACCGTACGGGTCGGGGGCGCGGCCGCCACCCTCGGCGGGCTGCTCGTGGTCCTCACGCCGCACGCGGCCGTGGCGATGGCCGGTTTCGGGCTGATCGGCCTCGGGGTCGCGGTCGTCGTCCCGCTCGCCTTCGCCGCCGCGGCCCGCAGCGGCCCCAACCCGAGCCAGGCGATCGCGGGCGTCGCCACCATCACGTACACCTCGGGTCTGGTCGCCCCGTCCGCGATCGGCGGCATCGCGGACGCGACCTCGCTGGTGGGCTCGTTCGGTCTGGTCACGCTGCTCACCTTCGGCCTGGTGCTCGGGGCGGGGGTGCTCAGGTCCGGGGCGCGCGCCGGAGCGGGCGCGGCCGCGGCCCGTACGGCGGAAGAGGTGCGCTGACCTGCGGCCCTTACCATGTGGCTGGTCTTCACCCGTGGATCGACCTCCGCAATCACACCCCTGCGAATCCGCATTCACCCCCTGAGAACTGGAGCGAGCACATGAGCCTCGGCGTGCGCTGGACCCTGCACGGCGACGGGAGGACACCCGCTCCCGGGGCCGTCGTCCGGCCCGACGAGCGCCTGTCCTGGCCGCGTACGGTCGGGCTCGGCGCCCAGCACGTGGTGGCCATGTTCGGGGCCTCGTTCGTGGCCCCGGTGCTCATGGGTCTCGATCCGAACCTCGCGATCATGATGTCCGGTGTCGCCACCGTGATCTTCCTGCTCGCGACGCGCGGCACGGTCCCCTCGTACCTCGGCTGCTCGCTCTCCTTCGTGGGCGTCGCCGCCGCGATCCGGGCGTCCGGCGGCACCAGCGCCACGGTGACCGGCGCGGTGTTCGTGGTCGGCGCGGTGCTCTTCCTCGCGGGGCTCGCGGTGAAGAGGTTCGGCGCGCGCATCATCCACGCGGCCATGCCGCCGGTCGTCACCGGCGCCGTGGTCATGCTGATCGGCTTCAACCTGGCGCCGGTCACCGCCTCCGTCTACTGGCCGCAGGACCAGTGGACGGCGCTCCTCGTGATGCTCTTCACCGGCCTCGCCGTGGTCTGTCTGCGCGGCTTCTGGTCGCGGATCGCGATCTTCCTCGGCCTGATCTTCGGCTACACGATCTCCTGGGTCTTCGACCTGGCCTTCGGAAAGATCCACTCGGTGTCGCCGAGCGGTCAGGTCACCGACCACTGGCGGCTCGACCTCTCCGGCGTCGCCAAGGCCGACTGGATCGGTCTGCCGTCGCTGCACGGCCCGAGCTTCGAGTGGTCCGCGATCCTGGTGGCGCTGCCCGTCGTCATCGCGCTGATCGCCGAGAACGCCGGTCACGTCAAGGCGGTCGGCGAGATGACCGGCAGCTCGCTCGACGACAGGCTCGGCACCGCGATCGCGGCCGACGGCGTCGCGTCCATGCTCTCCACCGGCGTGGGCGGCCCGCCCAACACCACGTACTCCGAGAACATCGGCGTCATGGCCGCCACCCGGGTCTACTCCACCGCCGCGTACTGGGCCGCGGCCGGCTTCGCGCTGCTCTTCGGCCTCTGCCCGAAGTTCGGCGCGGTCGTCGCCGCCATTCCCGGCGGTGTGCTCGGCGGCATCACCGTGATCCTCTACGGCATGATCGGCCTGCTCGGCGCCCAGATCTGGATCAACGCCAGGGTCGACCTGCGCAACCCGCTGAACCTGGTCCCGGCCGCGGCCGGCATCATCATCGGCGTCGGCGGCGTCAAGCTCACCTTCACCGACACCTTCGAGCTCGGCGGCATCGCGCTCGGCACGATCGTGGTCATCACCGGCTACCACGTGCTGCGCGCCTTCGCACCGGCGCACATGAAGGAGCAGGAGCCGCTGCTCGACTCCGGCACCAGCTCGTACGAGACGGGCGACGAGACCACGGGCGACACCGCCGGGGACGCCGGGAGCACCTCCGGCGACGAGTCCGCGGCGAAGTCCTGACCCATTCGCCCGTTCTGGGGAAGCCGGGCGGCGGAACCGCTCCGTCCGGCTCTCCGGCTGCCACCCTGCACCCATGGCGCAGACGCAGCACCTCCAGCTCGGACCCTTCACGGCCGTCGACCCCGTGGTGGACCGGATGCGGACGCTCCGCGCGGCCTGGCATCCGGCCGACGGGGTCGCCGTGTTCAACCGGGTCTATCTGACCGTCACCGAGGAGATCGGCCGGGCCATCGAGGCCGGCACCTTCGCCGACCGGCGGGCCGCCGCCACGCTCGACGTGCGGTTCGCCCAGCGCTATCTCGCGGTGGTCGACACCGTCGCCACCGGCCGCCCGGCCCCGGCCTGCTGGCGGCCGCTGTTCCACTACCGCCGCCATCCCGGCGTACGGCCGCTCCAGTTCGCCCTCGCCGGGATCAACGCGCACATCGGGCACGACCTGGCGCTCGCGGTGGTCGACACCTGCCGGACCCTGGACTGCGCGCCGAAGGAGCTGGAGGACGAGTTCGACCGGGTGGGCGACGTCCTCGTCCTCCTGGAGGAGCGCATCCGGGACGAACTGATGCCGGGCCCGGACCTCCTGGAGGTCGCGGACCCGCTGACGCATCTGCTCGGCTGCTGGAGCCTGGACCGGGCCCGCGACGGGGCCTGGCTCGCCGCCCGCTCGCTGTGGCAGCTGCGGCGGCTGCCCGACCTGGCCGAGGAGTTCACCGAACGCCTCGACCGGTCGGTCGGCCTGGTGGGGCGGATGCTGCTCACGCCCCTCGCCAGGCCCTAGACCTGCCCTGGACCTGCGGGATCAGTCCTCCGGCAGCTCGACCGGGGCGATCTCGTCGTACACGTCGCCCGGGCCGGGGTTGGTGGCGTCGGTCGCGCCGCCGAAGTGGTGCATGACGCCCCACACCGCGTTGAGCGCCGTCTGCACCGCGCCCTCGGCCCAGCCGGCCGTCCACGAGATGTCGTCGCCGGCGAGGAAGATGCCCCGCTTGTCCTCCGGCAGCCGGTCCTGCATGAAGTGCGTGAACAGGCGGCGCTGGTAGCGGTAGTGGCCCGGCAGGTTGGCCTTGAAGGCGCCCATGAAGTAGGGCTCGTTCTCCCAGGAGACCGTCACCGGGTTGCCGATGATGTGCTTCCGGATGTCGACCTTCGGGTAGATCTCGCCGAGCGACTTCAGCATGACCTCCATCCGCTCGGTCGCGGAGAGCGGCAGCCACTTCAGGCTGTCGTCGCACCACGTGTACGAGAGGCAGATGACGGCCGGCTTGTCCGGGCCGTCGTCCAGGAGGTACGTCCCGCGGGTCATCCGGTCGGTCAGCGTCATCGACATGACGTCCCGGCCGGTCTCCTCGTCCTTGTCCAGCCAGAACGGCCGGTCCACGGGCACGAAGAGCTTCGAGGACTCCATGTAGTGGGTGCGCTCGATCGCGGTCCAGTGGTCGATCGGGAAGAGCGAGTCGTCACAGGCGATCTTGGAGAGCAGCATCCAGGACTGGGCGGTGAAGATCGCCGCCGGGTACGTGCGGATGTCGCCGGACGCGTCGGTGACCGTGATCCGGTTGCCGGCGGCGCGGGTCAGGCGGGTGACGGCCGGCTTCGGCTGCCCGTTCTCGTGCAGCGAGGCCAGCGAGGTGCCCTGCATCCAGTGGACGATCTTCTCCGGCTCGCGCTCCCACAGGCGCAGCGGCAGCTGCTGCGAGCCGCCGACGATGCCGCGGTGGTGGTCGTCGGCCTCCGTGTAGACGACCCGCAGGATCTCCAGGATGGAGTTCGGGAAGTCGGTGTCCCAGCCGCCGGTGCCGAAGCCGACCTGGCCGAAGATCTCACGGTGCCGGAAGGACTTGAAGGCCTCGGAGTCGCAGAGGAAGCCGTAGAAGGTCTGGTTGTCGAGCTTCTCGACGAGCTTCGCCCAGATCTCGCGGATGCGCGGGACGTCGCGCTCGCGCATGGCGCGGTTCATGTCGGAGAAGTCGGCGCCCTCGTCGAGGCACTTGTTCCAGGCCTCGGCGACGTCGCGGTAGACCTGCGGCAGGTCGGCGATGGTCTCGGCGTAGTGCGACTCGCCCTTGAGGTCGACGACGGTCGACGGGGTGGCCTCGGCCAGCGGGTTCGGGAACGGCCGGGTGGTCAGGCCGACCAGGTCGATGTAGTGCTGGAGCGCCGTGGAGGAGGGCGGGAAGCGCATCGCGCCCATCTCGGCGGTCAGCCCCTCGGTCTCCGGGCCCTCGAAGCCGACCGTGCGCAGCCGGCCGCCGATCTGGTCGGCCTCGTAGACGACGGGCTTCATGCCCATCTTCATCAGCTCGTAGGCCGCGATGATGCCGGACAGGCCGCCACCGATGATCGCGACCTCGGTGCCGTGCTCGGTGGCCGGGATCTGGCCCAGGCCGGCCGGGTGGGCCAGGAAGTCGTCGTAGGCGTACGGGAAGTCCGGACCGAACATGGTGATCGGCGGCTGGCCGTCGGTGTGCTGGACGGCAGTGGGCACCGTGGACGTCATGGGGTACGGACTCCTTGCACAAAAAGGGTGATCGCAGGGGGGCGGGCGGGGGACGGCTCTAGACGAGGGAGCCGTACAGGCCCGGGCGGCGGTCGCGGAGATAGGGGTTCTCCGCGCGGGAGGCCGCGAGGAAGTCGGTGTCGGCGTCGCCGAGGACGAGGTCCTCGCCGCGCCCGGCGCGGGCCCGGGCGGTGCCGTCGGGGCCGGCCAGGACGGACAGGCCGACGAACTCGAAGTCGCCCTCGGGGCCGGTCCGGTTGGCGTACGCGATGTAGAGCTGGTTCTCGAAGGCGCGGACCGGGACGACGGAGAGCGGGATGATCTCGGCCGGGTGCATCAGCGCGGTGGGCACCAGGAGGAGGTCGGTGCCGGCCAGCGCGTGCGCCCGTACGTTCTCGGGGAACTCGACGTCGTAGCAGATCATCAGGCCGACGGTGAGGCCGCCGAGCTCCGCCTGGACGACGGACTCGTCGCCGGGCGTGAACCACTTCGCCTCGAAGTCGCCGAAGAGATGGGTCTTGCGGTAGTGGACCAGCCGGGCGCCGTCGGGGCCGAAGAGCTGGGCGGAGTTGTAGATCACGCCGTGCCGCTCGGTGTCGCGCTCCGGGTAGCCGTAGCCGACGGCGAGGCCGTGGCGGGCGGCGATGGCGGCGACCGCCTGGGCGGAGGGGCCGTCGGCCGGCTCGGCCAGCCGGGCCATGGCGTCGCCGATGGCGTAGCCGGTGAGGAACAGCTCGGGGGCGAGCAGCACGTCGGCGCCGGCGGCGGCCGCGCGGCCCGCGGCCTCGTCGAGGACCTTGAGGTTGGCGGCCACGTCACCGAGCTCGCCGGAGCTCTGGAGCAGGGCGGTGCGCAGCGCGGGCATGGGCCGTCCTCGAAGGTCGAAGTTGAGGGAGGAATTCAAGGGGAAGCTGTCAAAAACGGTACGGTTTCGGGCGCGGCCGGGACAAGGCGAGACCGTTGCGGACCGACCGTCGAACCGTTGCGCGATCTCCCGTCGCGGCGGTGATTCGTTGCGCGCCCCTCCCGAGCATGATCGTCCGCAGGACGGAGGGCTCCCCCGCCGCGCGGCGGAGGCGGGGACCGTTCCCCGGCGCGATGTACGGGCGGGGCGGGGCCGGAAGAGTGGTGGTCGTCCGGTCGAGGGACCGGACGACCTGCCGAAAGGACCGCCACCGATGGACCTCCGCATGAACCGCCGCACGAGGATCGCCGCAGTCGCCGCCGCCCTGCTGGTCACCGCGGGCGCGGCCGGTTCCGCCACCGCCGACGCCGACTGGTCGGGCAAGGGGCCGCGCGAGGCGGCCGCGCTGACCGGCACGGCGAAGCTGTACCGGCCGGCCGGGGACGACATCACGTTCAGCTTCGACGCGCATCTGTCGGCGAAGGACAACATGCATCCGGAGAACGCGACCGGCACCTTCCGGTTCAGCCACTACAAGGGCGACTGGGGCGGCTACGCCGTGGCGAAGGTGGACTGCCTGGCCACCGGCGGCAAGGTGGCCGTCGTGACGGGCCGGATCGTCGAGACCGACGTGAAGAAGTTCGAGGGCGCGCGGGTCGGGATCTCGGTGAACGACCTGGGGAAGCACGACCGGCTGGGATACAGCTGGTTGACCCAGGACCCGGAGAAGGGCGACGTGCCGAAGTGCCAGACCGCGCCGCCGTTCGAGAAGGTCAAGGAAGGCACCGGCGACTTCCACGTGCTGCCCTGGATCCTCGACTACCCGACCGAGTAGACGCCGGAAGGGCGGACCGCCCCACGGGGGTGGGCGGTCCGCCCTTCCGGCGATCCGAAGGCCCTACGCGGGCGAGCCCGAGGAGAACCGCCGCAGCAGCGGCGACAGCACGAGCACGGACTTGGTGCGCTCCACGAAGGGCTCGCCCGCGATCCGCTCCAGGACGCGCTCGAAATGGCGCATGTCGGAGGCGAAGACCTGGACGACGGCGTCCGCGTCACCGGTCACGGTCGACGCGGACACCACCTCCGGATACCGCTCCAGGCCGCGCCGGATGTCCTCCGGCGAGGTGTTGTGGCGGCAGTAGATCTCCACGAACCCCTCCGTCTCCCAGCCGAGCGCCGCCGGGTCCACCCGTACGGTGAAGCCGGTGATGGCGCCCTCGGCCCGGAGCCGGTCCACGCGCCGTTTCACGGCGGGCGCGGAGAGACCGACCAGCGAGCCGATGTCGGCGTAGCTGCGGCGGGCGTCTTCCGCGAGGGCGTGGACGATGCGTTCGTCGAGGTCGTTGAGTCGCACTACGGGTGGATCACTTCTCTGCAGGGGCCTCTGCCAGGACCGGGGCGTCGGCCGTGGCCGTGGCCAGTCGGGAGCGGCGCATGCCGTACAGGAAGTAGAACACGAGTCCCGCGGCCATCCAGCAACCGAAGACCACCCAGGTCACGGTGTCGAGGCTGAACATGTTGTACGCGCAGAAGGCGAAGCCGAGCACCGGGAAGACCGGGCCGAACGCCACCTTGAAGGTGCGCGGCATGTCGGGGCGGGTGTAGCGGAGCACGACCACCGCGATGTTGACCAGGCCGAAGGCGAAGAGGGTGCCGATGCTGGTGGCGTCGACGAGCTTGCCGAGCGGGATGACCGAGGCGAGGACGGCGCAGAAGAGGGAGACGATCACCGTGTTGACACGCGGGGTGCCGGTCTTGGCGCTGACCTTGCCGAAGACCTTCGGCACCAGGCCGTCGCGGGACATCGCGAAGAGGACGCGGGTCTGGCCGTAGAGCACGGTGAGGACGACGCTCGCGATGGAGATGACGGCGCCGGCGGCGAGCATGGTGCCCCAGAAGGTCTGGCCGGTGACGTCGTTCATGATCGCCGCCAGGGTGGCCTCGGAGCCCGCGAAGTCCTTCCAGTGCCAGGCGCCGACCGCGACGGCGGCGACGAGCACGTAGAGGACGGTCACGATGAGCAGCGAGAGCATGATCGCCCGCGGCAGGTCGCGCTTGGGGTCCTTGGCCTCCTCGCCGGCCGTGGAGGCGGCGTCGAAGCCGATGTAGGAGAAGAACAGGCTGGCGCTGGCGGCGCCGACGCCCGACATGCCGAGCGGCATGAAGTCCTTGTAGTTGCCGGACTTGAAGCCCATGAAACCGATGGCGCAGAAGAGCGCGAGCGAGACGATCTTCACGACGACCATGATCGTGTTGACGACGGCGGACTCACGGGCGCCGCCGAGCAGGAACACCATGGCGAGCAGCACGACGATCAGGCCCGGCAGGTTGATGATGCCGCCCTCGCCGGGGGCCGACGACAGCACGTCGGGGATGGTGACGCCGATGGTGCCGTCGAGGAGCTCGTTCAGGTACTGGCCCCAGCCGACGGCCACGGCGGCGACGGAGACGCCGTACTCGAGGACCAGACACCAGCCGCAGACCCAGGCGACGAGTTCGCCCATCGTTGCGTACGTGTACGAGTACGAGGAGCCCGCGACCGGGATCGAGCCGGCCAGCTCCGCGTACGAGAGGGCCGAGAAGAGCGCCGTGAGACCGGCGATCACGAAGGACAGCGTGACGGCGGGGCCGGCCTTGGGGACCGCGTCGCCGAGCACGACGAAGATGCCGGTGCCGAGCGTCGCACCGATGCTGATCATGGTCAGCTGCCACATGCCGAGCGAGCGGCGGAGCGAGCCGCCCTCGCCCTGCCCACCCTCCGCGACCAGGCTTTCCACCGGCTTGCGACGGATGAGGGCGGAGAGCCCGGGGGTCCTGCGGGCGGCCGGGACGGACGTGTCCTCGACGGGTGGGGCTGCGCCGTGGTCAAGCACTGCGGGGGCTCCTTATCGCTGCCTGTAGACGTGCGGGGACCGCGGCGGTGACGCGGGCATGCCGAAAACAGCCCACGGGGGAAGGGGGAACCGCCGAGCAGGCGGTCGCCGCCACTCCTGGTACGGGGCATGAGCCTAAGCGCTGGAGCTTCGCACTCGTAATGCAGGGTTGTTGCGCAGTGGTGAATGATCATTGCGCGCTTCGGGCGCAGACGGGGAAACATTGCACGCTGCCGCATGAATCGACACATCGGGGGCAATGGGGCACGGGGCGCGCATGCCTTGACTCCTCGGGCCGGATCGCCCACTCTGCACCCGCCCGAAGGAGGTTCCCGTGAGTCCGTCGGCACCCTGGCTGGAGCCCGAACCCTTCCTGCGCGGCGCCGCCTGGCGGGACGGCGCCGGCCGGCCGGTACGGGCCGATCCGGCCGACCTGGCGCGGCTGCCCTGGGACGTCGCCGAGCGGGCGGCACTGCCCATCGGGGTGCGCCTGGAGTTCATGGCGGCGCCCGGCACCACGGCGGTGGAGGTGCGCTACCGGGCGGCCGTGCCCGGGCCGGGCGATCCCCTGCGCGCGCTGCGCCACGGCTTCGCGCTCTGGCGGGGCGCGCGCTGCCTCGCGGAGGTGTTCGCGGAGCCCGCCGAGCAGGCCACCGTGCGCATCGAACTCCCGCCCGACGGCGGAGAGTTCACGGTGCGCCTCCCGGAGCAGCAGCGGCCGCTCGTCCTCGGAGTGCGGGCCGCGCGCGGCGGCGCCCTCGCCCCCGCGCCGTACCGCCCGCGCTGGCTGGTGCACGGCGACTCGATCACCGAGGGCTGGTGGGCGACCCGGCCCGCGCACGCCTGGCCCGCGGTGGCCGGCCGGATGCTCGGCCTCGACCCGGTGAACCTCGGCTACGCGGGCGGGGCGCGCGGCGAACTCCCGCTCGCCGAGCAGCTCGCCCGCCTCCCCGGCGCCCTGATCACCCTCGCCTTCGGCACCAACTGCTGGGGCTCCGTGCCCAGTTCGGCCCCGTTGCTGTACGAGACCACCCGGGCCTTCGTCGCCCTGGTCCGCCGCGGCCACCCGGACACCCCGCTGCTGCTCCTCTCCCCCGTGCTGCGCCCGGCGGCCGAACACACCGGCAACGCCCTCGGCGCCACCCTCGCGGAGCTCCGTACGGCCATGGAGGAGGCCGTACGGGACCTGGTGGCGGCCGGCGACACCCGCCTCGCCCTGCTGCCCGGACGCCCGCTGCTCGGCCCCGGGGAGCTCGCCGACGGCCTGCACCCGAACGACCGGGGCCACGCGCGGATCGCGGCGGCGGTGGCGGGGGCGCTGCGGGCGGCGGGCTGGACGGGGCGAGCGGCCCGGACCGGCCGGGCGGGAACGCCGTAGGGCCCCCGGGAACGGATTCCCGGGGGCCCTGCGGACGGTTTCGGCCGATGCCGCCGATACGGTTTCGGCGACTAGCTCCAGCTGGCGTGCAGCGGCTTGCCCTCCGCGTAACCGGCGGCGGACTGGATGCCGACGACGGCCTTCTCCTCGAACTCGGCGAGCGAGGCCGCACCGGCGTAGGTGCAGGAGGAGCGGACACCGGCGATGATCGAGTCGATCAGGTCCTCGACGCCCGGGCGCTGCGGGTCGAGGAACATCCGGGAGGTGGAGATGCCCTCCTCGAACAGCGCCTTGCGGGCGCGGTCGTACGAGGACTCGTCGGAGGTCCGGTTCTTGACGGCGCGGGCCGAGGCCATGCCGAAGGACTCCTTGTAGGCACGGCCCTTGGCGTCGTGCTGGAGGTCGCCCGGGGACTCGTAGGTGCCGGCGAACCAGGAGCCGATCATCACGTTGGACGCGCCGGCGGCCAGCGCCATGGCGACGTCGCGCGGGTGCCGGACACCGCCGTCGGCCCACACGTGCTTGCCGTACTTCTTCGCCTCGGCGGCGCACTCCAGGACCGCCGAGAACTGCGGGCGGCCCACGCCGGTCATCATGCGGGTGGTGCACATGGCGCCGGGGCCCACACCGACCTTGATGATGTCCGCGCCGGCCTCGATGAGGTCCTTGACGCCCTCGGCGGCGACGATGTTGCCGGCCACGATCGGGACGTGCGGGTCGAGCGCCCGGACGGTCCTGATCGCGCTGATCATCGACTCCTGGTGGCCGTGCGCGGTGTCGATGACGAGCGTGTCCACGCCCGCGTCGAGCAGCAGCTTGGCCTTGCCCGCGACGTCGCCGTTGATGCCGACGGCGGCGGCGATGCGGAGCCTGCCCTCGCCGTCCACGGCCGGGTTGTAGAGGGTCGCGCGCAGCGCGCCCTTGCGGGTGAGGATGCCGACCAGCTTGCCGTCGGCGTCGACGGCTGGGGCGTAGCGGCGGTTGGCGGCGTCGAGGGTGTTGAACGCCTCGCGCGGCTCGATGTCGGCGTCGAGCAGCAGCAGGTCCTTGGACATGACCTCGGACAGCTGGGTGAAGCGGTCCACGCCGGACAGGTCGGCGTCGGTGACGACGCCGACCGGGCGCCGGTCCTCGTCGACGACGACACCGGCGTCGTGCGCGCGCTTGGGCAGCAGCGAGAGCGCGTCGGCGACGGTCTGGTGGGGCTCCAGGACGATCGGGGTGTCCAGGACCAGGTGGCGGGACTTCACCCAGGCGATGACGTCGGTGACGACGTCGATCGGGATGTCCTGCGGAATGACGACCAGGCCGCCACGACGGGCGACGGTCTCGGCCATGCGACGGCCGGCGATGGCGGTCATGTTCGCGACGACCAGCGGAATCGTCGTACCCGTCCCGTCGGGCGAGGAGAGATCCACGGCCTGGCGGGAACCGACGGCCGAGCGGCTCGGCACCATGAACACATCGTCGTACGTGAGGTCGTACGGCGGCTTGACGTCATTGAGGAAACGCACGTGCTGACATCCCAGTCGTTCGGATCGGCCCCTAGGCATTTCAGCCAGGGGAAAAAGCACGTAGTTCAGTGTTGCACGGGGGGTGGTGCGGGCGGAGGGGGCGGATCATCCGAGCCTGACGACGGGGCGTCTGTCGGATCCTCCAATTCGGCGACTTCGCCGCCGAGCCAGAGCAGGACCGCGAGGCCGGCCGAGCTGGCCCGGGCAGCCGCCGAGAACACCTCCTGGGCGACGGCCCACTCCTCCGGTTCGGCCTCGGCATAAGCCTGCCAGCCCGTCACCACGATCGCCATGGGTCGGCGCATATCCGCGAGGCAGTCCGCGAGCGCGTCCCAGTTGCGGCCGAACCAGATGGGCAGCGGGAGCGCGCGGACGCAGCGGTTCATGAAGGTCGTCTTGTCGGTGACCCCGTGGAGGTCGAGGACGGTGAGGTCCCCGAGCTCCTCGAGTCTCGCCCCGATCCCGGTCATCCCGCGACCACCTCCCGGAAGCTCGCGTAGTGGTCGTCCGTGTAGTAGACCTCGCCGTCGCCGCCGGTGACGAGCCGCCGGGCCCCGCGGTCGCGCTCGCCGGGGGTCCTGACCGTGTACTCGTGGTAGTAGCCGCGCTTTTCCTTCGGCAGGACGCGCTCGAAGTTCGAGAAGACCGCGCCGTCCTTGGCGTACGGGAAGGGCCCGCCGGCCCGGATGAGGACCAGCGTCTTCCGCGCCTCGGCCGGCAGCCGCGACTCCCGGACGGTGGGGAGGCCGGAGCGGGCCGACGGGGCAGCCGTCGAAACCGCCGCCGTGGTACGGGACGGGGTCGCCGAATCGCTGCCCGCCGCGCCGCCGGAGCACCCGGTCAGGAACAGCGAGACCCCGGCGAGCAGGGCGAGCCCGAGCCGGGCGCATCGAGAAAACATGCCCCGATGCTGCCACCGCGACGCCGGCCCCGCTCCGGGGACGCGCCGCGGGGAGGTGGGCCGGACCGACCCGCACGTCGGCTTGGCCGACCCGCAGGGGGCTTGGCCGACCCGCAACGGGGCCGGGCCCCGGGGCGGCAGCCGTCCCGGGGCCCGGCCGCCTTCGGATCAGATGCCGTCCGGGTCCGCGCGGTCGAGGGCCGGGCGGGGGGCGGGGCTGAACTCGGTCAGCAGGTAGTCGGCGGCCGAGCGGTCGGTCACCAGGCTGGTGACGAGGCCGGAGCGGAGCACCGCGCCGATCGCCGCCGCCTTGCGGTGGCCGCCCGCGATGGCGACGACCTCGGGGATCCGGCGCAGCCGGTCCGCCTCGACGGTGATGCACCGCTCGCCGAGGTCGCGGCCGACCCGGCGGCCCTCCGCGTCGAAGAGGTGCGCCGACATCTCGGCGGCGACGCCGAGCGAGGCGTAGTGGGCGCGCTCCTCCTCCGACAGCATGTCGTGGACGGTGGAGACGCCCGGCTCCCAGGAGCCGATGGACACGCAGGCGACCGTCACCTTGTCGAAGTACTCGAAGGCCCGGGCGATGCCGGTCTGGCTGCGCAGCGCGTTGGCGGTCGCCGCGTCGGGCAGCAGCATCGGCGCGTAGATGGGGTGCGCCTCGCCGCCGGAGACCTGGGCGGCCCGCCGGACCGCCTCGACCGAGCCGCGCTCGGCCGTGCCCGCGTCGTACACGCCGGTGAGCTGCACGACGGTGCAGGGCGGCAGCCGGTCGAGGGCGGCGGCCATGTGGATCGTGGAGCGGCCCCAGGCGAGGCCGAGCACGTCGCCCTCGGTGACCAGCTCGCCGAGCAGGTCGGCCGCGACCTCGCCGAGGTTCTCCGGGTCGGGCGACTCCTCCTCGCCGTCCGCCGGGGACTCGACGACGACGGCATGACGCAGGCCGTAGCGGGCACGGAGCGCGTCGGAGCGCTCGGCGTCCAGCTCGGCCGGTACGCGGATCTCGATGCGCACGAGGTCGCGCTCCAGGGCGGTCTCCAGGACCCGGGCCACCTTGAAGCGGCTCACGCCGAACTCCTCGGCGATCTGGATCTTGGACTTGCCCTCGAGGTAGAAGCGACGGGCCATGGCCGCCGCCTGCACGAGCTCCGCGGGTCCCATCCGCAGGGCTGACCGTCCCGCCGACATACCCGCCACCGCGATCTCCTCACTGCTGTTCACGTGCCGCTGCCGCGCTTCATTTGCTGCTGGTGCTGCCACTGGTGTTGACACTGGTGGTGCCAGTGCTACTGCTGTTCCTGGTGCTGTTCACACTCTGGACCCACTGTTCATCCTGTCAGATCCGGCGGGCCTTGAACGGCCGTGTCGGCGGCCCGACGGGCCGCGTTCACGTACCGGTGGGTCAGTGGAGGCTCAGTGGCCACACGCCCACGCGGCGGAGGCGCTCGCGGCCTCCGCCCTGTCCCGCAGCGAGCGGACCGCGGCGGCCGGGTCGGCGGCTCCGTAGACGGCGGAACCGGCCACGAAAACGTCCGCGCCGGCTTCGGCGCACCGCTCGATGGTGGACTCGGAGACGCCGCCGTCGACCTGGAGCCAGAGCTCGAGACCGTGCTTGGAGATCAGCTCACGGGTGCGGCGGATCTTCGGCAGCATGATGTCGAGGAAGGCCTGACCGCCGAAGCCGGGCTCGACCGTCATGATCAGCAGCATGTCCAGCTCGGGGAGCAGGTCCTCGAACGGCTCGATGGGCGTGGCCGGCTTCAGCGCCATCGACGCCCGGGCCCCCTTGGCGCGGATCTCCCGGGCCAGGCGTACGGGCGCGGCCGCGGCCTCCACGTGGAAGGTGACGGAGCCGGCGCCGGCCTCCACGTACTGCGGGGCCCAGCGGTCCGGATCCTCGATCATGAGATGGCAGTCGAGCGGGGTGTCGGTGGCCCGGGCCAGCGACTCGACGACGGGCACGCCCAGCGTCAGGTTGGGCACGAAGTGGTTGTCCATCACGTCGACGTGCAGCCAGTCGGCCCCGTCGACCGCCTTCGCCTCATCGGCGAGCCGGGCGAAGTCCGCGGACAGGATGCTGGGATTGATCTGCGCCATGTGCCAAGCCTGCCATGTTCTTGAGGACTTCTTTGCCGCGGAGCGGTTCGGATTGCGCGGGGGCCGTTCCGCACGAGGGACGTAATGGTACAGACCATGAGATTCCGCGGGCGCGGGCTCCCTCCGGAGCACGCGTCCCGCGGTACGCCCCGTCGCTCGCGCCCCCGCGCCGGCGTCACGCGGAGGCATCAGGCGAAGGCGGCGGTCACGCCTCCACGGGCTCCGCACCGTCGAGGGGCGTCGTCACCGCGACCCGCAGCGCACCGGTGTCCGAGGCCACGACCTGTGCGACCGTGCGCTCCTCGGGGTGACCCGCGACGAGGGCCGGGAAGCCCTCCGGCGTCGGCATGCGGCGTACGCGCCACCCCGCGCCGCGGAAGTACGCCTCCACGCGCGCCACGGCCCGTACCCTCTCCTCCTCCGACAGCGGCACGGTCGACCAGGTGTGGTGGACCGCCGTGGCCCCGGAGTCGTCCCGGACCGTTTCGAGACCTTCCCCGGGCTGGGTGGGCGCGGACCCGACCTGCAGTGCGTCAAAGATGCGGCTGGAGTGGCCGAGGGCCCGGCGCCCGGCGGGCCTGTCGGCCGCCGGGATCTCGAACGCCGCGGGATCGGCCGCGCCCGCCGCCGAGGCCTTGCCCGGCGGGAGGAAGCAGGGCGAGGTCACGCCGAGCGAGGCAATGCCTTCACCCTTGGCACGATCCACGACGCCGACCATGGCGTCCATCCAGAAATCGTCGGGCTCCGTACGCATGTAGACCGACGGGAAGGGGCCGGACCAGTCGACCTCGCCCGAGGTGTTGTACTTGTAGCCCCGCTTCAGCCAGGCGTCCCGTGCCTGCCGCACGAGGTTCTTGGCCTCGGATGCCGGAACACCGGTCAGCTTGTAGGCGACGGTGACCTGTACCCGGTCGTCAGGACCGTGGTCGTCCCTGGCGATGCAGGCACCGACCGGCGCGGGACCAACGCGCTCCAGTGTCGGCTTGGGAGACATGCCGTCCACCGCCTGGTGGATGATTTCCTCTGCCCTGTCGATGGCCTGCTGCTCGTTCATCGTGACCTGCTTCGGTGCGTTTCCGCCGGTTTCCTGTTCGTCTCCCTGCGCCCCGCACGCGCTCACCATGATCGTCATGGCCAGCAATGCGGCAGCCGGGATTACTCTGCGCAGCTTCACAGATGTCCTCCGGTCACGATCTTCGCCAGGCTGCCGAGGGGCTTCTCGTCCCAGTACTGGGAGTGCGCGGGCATCATCTCGCCGTGCACGAGCGGCAGCTTCCCGTTCGGGACCTCGAAGACCTTGCCTCCGAAGTCTTCGGAGGTCGGGTCGGTTCCGTGCACGATCGCGTCGCCGTCGAAGAAGGTATCCCAGTACGCCTTCGGGCTGAGCGGGTCCTTGGCGATCGGCGGGGCCGCGTTGATCAGGTCGTTCTGGGCCGTGGCCGCGAAGACGTGGTCCGGCGGGATGTTCAGGTCCTTGGCGTGGTCCACTCCCACACCCGGACTGCCCACCATGATCGCGTTGTTGACCGGCAGGTCGATGTGCTCGCTCATCGTCTCGCCCACCACCAGGGAGCCGTAGCTGTGACCCAGGAGCGTCTGGTTCACACCGCCTTGGCGGTGGTTGGCCTCCTCGATGCCCTGGATGAAGTTGCCGAGCGGCTCCTTCGCGTTGTCGGCCCACTTGGTCTCCGTGGCATCGGTCATGATGCCCTGCGGGGCGTCGTAGCCCAGCCACACGATGGAGGCCGTCGAGTGGGTCATATCCGTGCGCTCCGCCTTCGCCTGGAGCAGCTCGGCCCTGCGGAGGTCGCCATCGATCGACTCCAGCTTGGCGAACGTCCCGGGCACGTACGTCACCACGTTGTCGGCGGTGTCGGGATTCCCGATGGAGACGATGGCACGCCCCATGTTGTTGCCGTCGAACCCGAGCAGATAGGGACGGTTGCTCTCGCTCGTGAAGCTGTCGAACCGGGTCTGGATGGCGTCCATTCCCTTGTAGCCGTTCTCCAGCTGCTTCCGCTTCTCCTCCCACTTCTTCCACTCGTCCGTCGGGACCATCGCACCCTTCACCTCGCGCCCCGTGACGGGGCTGATGTAGGGCTTGTAGTGCTCCGGTTCCTTCGTGAGCCAGGCGTCGTACTCCAGCTGCTTGGCGGCGCGTTGTTCCGCGAACACGGTGCGGTTCGCCTCGTCGCGGACGGTCGACGGGAGGCCGTCGAGCGCTCCGATGCTCGCGGGGTGCATGGCGACATAGGCTTCGCGCTGCTCGTCCGTCAGGCCGTTCCACCAGTTGGCGTTGTCCTGGGGCCAGTCGTTCTTGGGCGGTGCCTTGATCGAGTGGAGGTAGGCGTCGGCGGCGTCGCTCACGCCCTTCGTGTCCGACGTGACGTCCGTCCAGTCCTTGTCGGACACGGTGAGGTCGTCATCGGCCTTCAGGGCCCGTATCTTCGGCTCCCACTTCGCGTCCGCGTCCGTGGCCTCCTTGAGCGCGTCGGCTATCCGGTCGGCGTACGCCATGGCCTTGCCGTAGTGCGGGTTCGGGTGGATGTTCGCCGCCTGGCGCTCCAGGGCGTCGGAGGTCGCGTTCCCGCCGGCGCTGCCGGTGACCGTGCCGCCCTCGGCGTCCTTCTCCTCACCCGGCTTACGGCCCGCGGGGAAGGAGACGGAGCCGTCGCCGTTCACGGTGCAGCCGTCCGCCTGGGCGTCGGCGATCGCCGCGTCCAGCTTCCGCTTGGCCGCCGCCATGTCGTAGGCGAACCCGTTGAGGGCCGTGCTGATCACATGGCACTCGGTCAGGGTGTAGTGGAAGTTCTTCGCCAGGGCCTGCAGTTGCTTCTGCGAGGCGTCCGCCGACTCGCCCGACAGCGACTTGCGCATCCCGGTGGCGACGGTGTTCTCGATGTGGTCCTTGGCCGCCTGGGCCGCGTTGCCCAGGGCGCGGTATCCGTCGGCGGCTTCCTCGAACTCGGAGGGCTTGAAGGCCTTGAGGGTGGCGTAGTCCATCGCCGCCGTCACCGGCCCTTCGACTGGCCGCCGACGGCGTCGGTGTCCGCGTACTCCCGGCTCAGCCGGTCCATCTCGCCCTTCACCGCGTCATCGGTCGTCAGCACGTCGCGGCCGACCTGCTGCAGGATGCCCTGGAGCGAGCCGCACCGTTTGCTGACGTTCTCGGCGTACTTCTTCCAGGAGTCGTAGACGTCCTTCTGCGCGGCCGCGGTCAGGCAGCCCGTGGTGGCGCCGATCCCGGCCTGGCCGTCCGTCAGTTTGGTCAGGGCGGTCCCGATGGTCCCGCGCAGGGAGCCCACCCCCTCGCCGGCCGTGTTCCACGCCTTCTGGCTGGACTTCAGGCCGCCGGTCACGGCGCTGGGGCCGCTGTCGGGCTCGACCGGGACATGATTGAGCTGCATCGCAGCCGACTGCCGGCCGGCCGCCTGGGCCTTTATCTCTTCCCACTCGTCCCACGCCACGCGTAGCCCCCGTTTCCCACTGTGGATCGCCAGGCAGGAACACTACATCGCATCTGCAACAGGCAACTCATGAGTACCCGTACTCATGTGAGGGGACGTCCGAGGCGCCCGGGGCGCGTCACGGAAGCGACGAACGGCCGGGCGCCTGCGGGGCGTTGGCGAGGGAGGGGGCGGGGGGCGGTCAGCCCGTGCGGCGGATGAGCGCGAGGTACATCGCGTCCGTACCGTGCAGATGCGGCCACAGCTGGATGTCGGGACCGTCGCCGAGGTCCGGTACGCCGGGAAGCAGCGGGCGGGCGTCGATCAGCTCGGCGCCGCCGACCTTCTTCAGGACGTCGTCGACGACGACCCGGGTCTCGGCCAGGTGCGGGGAGCAGGTCGCGTAGCCGACGACGCCGCCGATCCGGACCGCGCGCAGCGCCTCGGTGAGCAGCCCGCGCTGCAGCGGGGCGAAGCCGTCGAGGTCGCCGGGGCGGCGGCGCCAGCGGGCCTCGGGGCGGCGGCGCAGCGCGCCGAGCCCGGAGCAGGGCACGTCCATCAGGACCCGGTCGAAGGCGCCCTCGCCCCACGGCGGACGGGTGCCGTCGGCGGCGATGACCTGGTACGGGCCGGGGTTGCCGGCCAGCGCGCGCTCGACCAGGCGGGCGCGGTGCGGCTGCTTCTCGGAGGCGAGCAGGGCGGCGCCGCGCTCGGCGGCGAGGGCGCCGAGCAGGGCCGCCTTGCCGCCGGGGCCGGCACAGCCGTCGAGCCAGCGGGCGTCGGGGCCGTCGAGCGGCGCGTTGGCGAGCGCGATCGCCACGAGCTGGCTGCCCTCGTCCTGGACGCCCGCCCGGCTCTCCCGTACGGCCTCGATGGTGCCGGGATCGCCGCCCTCCGCCATGCGGAGCGCGTACGGGGACCAGCGGCCGGGCTCGGTCTCGGTGGCCTCGGCCAGCTCCGCGACGGTGGCGCGGCCGGGGCGGGCGACCAGAGTGACCTCGGGCCGCTCGTTGTCGGCCGCGAGCAGCGCCTCGATGCCGGCCCGGCCGCCGCCGAGCGCGTCCCAGAGCGCGGACACCACCCAGCGGGGGTGCGAGTGGACGACCGCGAGGTAGTCCTCGGCGTCCTCGTCGTACGGCGGCGCGACCCGCGCCACCCAGGTCTCGAAGTCGTCCTGCGCGATCTTGCGGAGGACGGCGTTCACGAACTTGGCCCGCCCGTCCCCGAGCACCACCCGCGCCAGCTCCACGGTCGCGGACACGGCGGCGTGGCTCGGGATCCGCGTCCCGAGCAACTGGTGGGCGCCGAGCGACAGCACGTCGAGCACCGGCGGGTCGACCTCCCGCAGCGGCCGGTCCACGCACGCCGCGATGATCGCGTCGTACGTCCCCTGCCGCCGCAGCGTCCCGTACACCAGCTCGGTCGCCAGCGCCGCGTCCCGCCCGTCGAACCCCTCGTTCTTCTCCCGCGCCTTCTTCAGCAGCGGCGGCAGCACGAGGTTGGCGTACGCGTCCCGCTCGTCGACGGCCCGCAGCACCTCGAACGCGAGGATCCGGACGGGATCCTTCTTGGGCCGGCGGTGGGGCCTGGGGGCCTTGCCCGAGGTGGGCTGGGGCGCACGACGACGTGCCTGCTCGCTCAAAGGTGCTCCGCGTGACGAAATGAGGGGTCGAACCCCCTCAGCCTACGTCCGCGCGCCACGACCGGGGAAAACGGGCCCGCGGGGCCCGGTCAGGCCCCGACGCGCTCGCCCGCCGCGATCCGTACGCCGCGGGCCCAGTCCGCCGCCTTCATCGGCTTCTTGCCCTGGGGCTGGACCCAGAGCAGTTCGACGGCGTGGGAGCCGGTGCCGACGTACACGTTGTTCTTGCCGACGGCGAGTTCGCCGGGGGCGAGGTCGGTGCGGTCCGGGAGGAGGGCGACCTGGATGAGCTTGAGGCGTTCGCCGCGGAAGAGGGTCCAGGCGCCGGGGGCCGGGGTGCAGCCGCGAACGACGCGGTCGACGCGGAGGGCCGGGGCGGTGAAGTCGACGTGGGCGTCCTCGACCTGGATCTTCGGGGCGAGGCTGATGCCGTCGGCGGGCTGCGGGACCGCCTTCAGGGTGCCGTCCTCGATGCCGTCCATGGTCGCCGCGAGCAGCCCGGCGCCCGCGAAGGCGAGCCGGGTGAGCAGGTCGCCGCTGGTGTCGGTGGGGCGGACGTCCTCGGTGACGACGCCGTACACCGGCCCGGAGTCCAGGCCCTCCTCGATCTGGAAGGTGGACGCGCCGGTCACCTCGTCACCGGCCATGATCGAGTGCTGCACGGGCGCGGCGCCGCGCCACGCGGGCAGCAGCGAGAAGTGCAGGTTGACCCAGCCGTGGGTGGGGATGTCGAGGGCGACGCGGGGCAGCAGCGCGCCGTACGCGACGACCGGGCAGCAGTCCGGCGCGATCTCCCGCAGCCGGGCCAGGAACGCCTCGTCGCGCGGCCGCTCCGGCTTCAGGACCTCGATCCCGGCCTCCGCCGCCCGCTCGGCGACGGGGCTCGCGACGAGCCGCCGCCCGCGCCCCGCGGGGGCGTCGGGCCGGGTGACGACGGCGGCCACCTCGTGCCGCCCGGAGGCGAGCAGGGCGTCCAGGGCGGGTACGGCGACCTCGGGGGTGCCGGCGAAGACGAGCTTCACGCGCGAAAACCTCGTATCTCGGGGCGTAGGAAGGGCAGCGCACCAGTCTAGGCCGCGTCCGCCCGCGACACCCCCGGGGGCGTACGCGAGGACGAGCGCCCCGCGCATATGCGTATACGCCCCCGCAGCGTGACCCAACTCCCCGTGGCGCGTTGGTCAAGAGAGATTGACCGAAACGGGTCGCCCTCCCCCAGCGACCCGCCCCTTTTCACGCCGGTTCGAGAGGCTCATCCATGGCCGACCACGCAACCCACGACGCCCAGGCCCGGGCAAGTCTGCACCTGCTCGTGCGGGACATCGAGCGGGTCCGGCGGCAGGTGGACGCACTGCGCACGCTGACGGCCCAGCTGGGCAATGTCTACCGCCCTCGCCGCTCCGCCCCTTCGACGGGCTTCGTCGTCTACGGGCGCGCCCCCGCCCCGACCGTCCGTCTCGCGCAGGAACTGCGGGACAGCGTCGAGACCCTGGTGACCGCGGCCGTCGACTTCGACCGCTCGCTCGGGTTCTCGTGGGACGCGGTGGGCTCCGCGCTCGGAGTCACCAAGCAGGCGGTGCACCGCCGTTACGGTTCCCGCCGCGCCCCGCAGCCGGGCGGCGGCCCCCTGGAGCAGGACCGTACGCAGGAGGCGGGCGCGACGCGCACGCTGCCGGTCGTCCCGCCGGCCCGCAGCATGCCCCCGCAGCCGACCTCCGGCAGCCGGACCCTGCGCGAGGAGCCGCGCCCGCCGGCGTTCCCGGCCCCGCGCAACGGCTGACCGGCAGCGGCGCAGCCGATGCGCCCCCGGCCCGCGCAGCGGTCGAACACCGCCCGGCCGCCGACCCGCTCGTCGGTGTTCCCCGCCCCGCGCGACGGCTGACCGGCGCCCAGCCGCCCCCCGAAGGCCGCCCGCCCCCGCGAGCGGCCTTCACGCTGTCGGGCGTTCACGCGGGCGGGCGGCCTCCGCTCAGCCGCGCGCGGCCTCGGGCAGTCGGACGGCTGTCAGCCGATGTCCGGCGGGTCCACCCGGACCCGTACCGGTTCTCCGCCGCCCCGTGCCAGGCGGGCCGCCTGGGCCTGCTTCAGGGCGGTGGCCAGGGCCGCGCCGCTGCCCGGCGGGACGCGGATCAGGGCCCGCTCCCACTGTTCGCCCGGCGGGGTGTCGCCGGGGCGGCGCGGGCCGCCGGGGCGGGTGACGGGGAGTGGCACGGGGCCCAGGATCTCGGCGTCCGGGGGCAGTTCGGCGGCGGCCAGGAACGCGGCGAGGGCCTCCGGCGGGCCGGAGGCGGCCGCCATCCGGGAGACCGGCGGGAAGCCCAGCTCGGCCCGCTCGGCGAGCTCGCGCTGGGCGTGGCCGACCGGGTCCCAGCGGACGAGGGCCTGCACGGGCCGCAGGGTCGGCTCGGCGACGACCACGACGGTGCCGCCGTCCCCCTGGCCACGGACCAGCGAGGCCGCGTCGATCCAGCGCCGCAGCGCCTCCTCGCCGGCCCGCAGGTCGGGGCGGCCGAGCATGGCCCAGCCGTCGAGGAGCAGCGCGGCCGCGTAGCCGCCGTCGGCGACGGGTTCGGCGCCGGGGGTGCTCACCACCAGGGCGGGGCGCCCGGGGACCCGGTCGAGGACGTGGTCGCGACCGGAGGTCCGTACGGGCACGGCCGGAAACGCCCGGCCCAGCTCCTCGGCCGTGCGCCGGGCGCCGACGACCTGGGCGCGCAGCCGGTCGGAGCCGCAGGCCACGCAGTGCCAGTCGGGCGCGCCCCGGCCGCACCAGCCGCAGTGCAGCTCCCGCTGCTCGGGGGCCTCCAGGGGCCCGGAACAGTGCCGGCAGCGGGCGGGCGTCCGGCACCGCTCGCACGCCAGCCTCGGTACGTAACCCCGGCGCGGGACCTGGACGAGCACCGGGCCCGTCTTCAGTCCCTCGCGCACCACCTGCCAGGCGAGCGTCGGCAGCCGGGCGGCGCGGGCGGCCTCGTCGCGGGCGAGGTCGGTGTCGCCGACGGTGCGGACGAGCGGCGCTGCCGTACGCACCCGCTCGCGGGCCGGCAGCAGGGGCTGGGCCCAGCCGGACTCGACGAGCTGGGCGGCCTCGACGGTGCAGCTGGTGGAGCCGAGCAGGAAGGCGCAGCGGTCGTGGGCGGCGCGCAGCAGCAGCACGTCCCGGGCGTGCGGCTGCGGGGCGTGCGGCTCGCTGTGGCTGGAGTCGCCGTCGTCCCAGATGACGGCGAGCCCCAGCTCCCGTACGGGTGCGAACATGGCCGCCCGGGTGCCGACGACGGCCCGCACGGCGCCGCGCCGGACGGCGAGCCACTGCGCGTACCGCTTCTCGGGGCCGGCCTCGGCGGTGAGCAGGGCGTGCCGGCCCTCGCCGAGCAGCCCGGTGAGGGCCGCGTCGACGCGGGCGGCGACCCTGCCGTCGGGGACGACGACGAGCGCGCCGCGCCCGGAGGCGAGGGTCGCGGCGACGGCCCGGGCGATCTCCTCGGCCCAGTGCGGACCGGGCAGCGCGTTCCACACAGCCCGCGGCGCGCCGCCGCGCGCCAGCGACTCCAGGAACGCGGCCCCCCGCTCGTAGCGCACCCAGCTCCCCGGCGCGGGCGCGGCGGGCGGCGGCAGCGGCTCGGGCGAGGGCTTGCGCTCGGCGCTCGCGTTGCGCGGCGGCACGGCGAGCTGGAGCACGTCGGCGAGACTCCCCGCGTACCGGTCGGCGACCGCCCGGGCGAGCCCGAGCAGCTCCGGCCCGAGCACCGGCTCCGGTGACACGACGTCGGCGAGCGCGGCCAGCGGCCCCGAGTAGTCCGACTCGGCGCGCCGCTCCACCAGGAACCCGTCGATCAGCCGCCCGCCCTCGCGCCGCCCGCCGCGCACCTTGTGCGCCCCGGCCCCGAACCGCACCCGCACCCGCACTCCGGGCTGTGCCGCCGCGTCCAGCTCCTCCGGCACGGCGTAGTCGAAGAACTGGTCGAGGTGGAGCACGCCCTTGTTCACCACGACACGGGCCACCGGCAGCTCCTTCGCCAGCGCGGCCCCCCGCCACGTCCGCGGCTTGGCCCGCGGCACCTTCGCCTGCCGCACGGTCTCCCGGATGAGCGCGAGCTGCTCGGGCTCCGGCTGCCCGGCCGGCCCCGGCTCCCCCACGCCCGACTTCTCGTTCTCGCTGCTCACAGCGTCATACCTACCAGACGCCTCGGACAATGCCCGCCGCACGGGATCGGCCACGTACTGGCCGAATCGGCGCTCTGTCGGCCCCGCCGGTGCAGGTGGAAACGTGAAACAGCCTGGACCGCCTTGTTGCCGCGTCGCCACCCGACCCAGGCTGTTTCGCGGCATGAGGGGAGCGAAGGTGGAAGCGTTGTCGAAGTTCGGTCCAGAGCTGCGCCGGAGACGGCTGGCGATCGGAATGACGCTGGACGGCCTCGCGGTGCGGGTCCACTAGAGCAAGGCACAGCTGAGCAGCTTGGTGCAGCACCAGCTCAGCGGCGAGCTGGCCACGATGCAGCCCGATCCGACCGGCCGGGTGCTCGCCATGGCCGAGAACATCCAGGTGACGCTCTCCGACGCCGACCGCGAGCGGCTCGACAAGCTGGCGACCGTACGCAAGGACGAGGCCGTCTGGGAGCACGAGCGCAAGTGGGAGCAGAGCAAGCGGGCGTATCTGGGCGAGGACGTGCTGACGTCGACAGGCAGCGCGGTCGTGTGGTGGCTGGCCAGGAACGACGACCAGGTGGACAAGGCGGTGGCGGACATCGGCCTGCTCGCCCAGCTCACGTCGGTGGCCAACGGCCGGCCGGTGCCGGAGCAGCTGCGGCGCTACGTGGACGGTCCGCAGGCGGAGTGGTCATCCGGTGAGGAGGCTGCCGAGGAGGAGGGCGAGCGGAGGGCCGGCACTCTCGCCGACGCGTTCGTACAGATGATGGACGACGCCGGGCTGGGCGCGGAGGATCCGCGTCGGACGCTTCTCCTGCGACGGATGGCCGAGGCCACCCGAGCGGCCCAGATGCCCGGGGCGGAGACTCTGGAGCAGCTCGCGGACGAAGCGGAATGCCCCTACCGCGCCTCCGACGAGGAAGACGGGGAAGTCGGGGAAGCGGCGAAGCCGGACGACCACGAGGACGGGGGTGGCGACGACTTCCGCGCCCTATGACACGACGAAGGCCCGGCACCCCCAGGGTGCCGGGCCTTCGTCGACCACAGTGCCGCTTACAGGCCGGCGGCCTTCTTCAGCGCGTCCACGCGGTCCGTGCGCTCCCAGGTGAAGTCCGGCAGCTCACGGCCGAAGTGGCCGTAGGCGGCGGTCTGGGCGTAGATCGGGCGGAGCAGGTCGAGGTCGCGGATGATCGCGGCCGGGCGGAGGTCGAAGACCTCGGCGATGGCCTGCTCGATCTTGTCCGTGTCGACCGTGTTGGTGCCGAAGGTCTCGACGAAGAGGCCGACGGGCTCGGCCTTGCCGATCGCGTACGCGACCTGGACCTCGCAGCGGGAGGCGAGGCCCGCGGCGACCACGTTCTTGGCGACCCAGCGCATGGCGTAGGCGGCCGAGCGGTCGACCTTGGACGGGTCCTTGCCGGAGAAGGCGCCGCCACCGTGGCGGGCCATGCCGCCGTAGGTGTCGATGATGATCTTGCGGCCGGTGAGGCCGGCGTCGCCCATCGGGCCGCCGATCTCGAAGCGGCCGGTCGGGTTGACCAGGAGGCGGTAGCCGTCGGTGTCGAGCTTGATGCCGTCCTCGACGAGCTGCTTGAGGACGTGCTCGACGACGAACTCGCGGATGTCCGGCGCGAGGAGCGACTCGAGGTCGATGTCCGAGGCGTGCTGCGAGGAGACGACGACCGTGTCGAGGCGGACGGCCTTGTCGCCGTCGTACTCGATGGTGACCTGGGTCTTGCCGTCGGGGCGCAGGTACGGGATGGTCCCGTTCTTGCGGACCTCGGTCAGGCGGCGCGAGAGGCGGTGCGCGAGGTAGATCGGGAGCGGCATGAGCTCCGGGGTCTCGTCCGACGCGTAGCCGAACATCAGGCCCTGGTCGCCGGCGCCCTGCTTGTCGAGCTCGTCCTCGTCGCCCTCGACGCGGGCCTCGTAGGCGCTGTCGACGCCCTGCGCGATGTCCGGGGACTGCGACCCGATGGAGACCGAGACGCCGCAGGAGGCGCCGTCGAAGCCCTTCTTCGAGGAGTCGTACCCGATCTCGAGGATCTTGCCGCGAACGAGGGTGGGGATGTCCGCCCACGCCTTGGTGGTGACTTCACCTGCGACGTGCACGAGGCCGGTGGTGATCAGCGTCTCGACGGCGACGCGGGAGGTGGGGTCCTCCTTGAGCAGCGCGTCGAGGATGGTGTCGCTGATCTGGTCAGCGATCTTGTCGGGGTGACCCTCGGTCACGGACTCCGAGGTGAACAGTCGACGGGACACAACGCTCCCTGGGGTTGCAGCGGCTGCTGGCTATCGATTGCGGACCGGCAGGGGGCTGCGCCCCGCGACGTTCCGAGAACAGTCTATCGGGCACGATCGGGCAGATGGCCAGGTCCCCGGCCGTGGATAGCGTGATCTGTGCGGTATCCGACCTTGAACCGCGCGATGATCAGGCCCCAGACCTGGCCCTTTGTCCGAAAGTGCGGGGTTTCCCGTCGCCGGCCCGGCGCCGTGCGCACGCCGTGCCGCGTTGACGCGGAATTCACTCCGACACGGTACGCAGACGCGGCAGCACGAGGTCCCAGACCGTCTCCGCGAGGGCCTCCTTCGGCCCGTGCGGTACGGGGGTCTCGGCGCCGTCGGCGGCGAGGACCACCGCCTCGTTCTCCTCCGAGCCGAAGGTCTTGCGCTCCCCCACCTCGTTGACGACCAGCAGGTCACAGCCCTTTCGGCGGAGCTTGGTGCGTCCGTTGGCGAGCACGTCGTCCGTCTCGGCGGCGAAGCCGACGACGACCTGGCCGGGCAGCGCGCGCTCGGCGGAGATCTCGGCGAGGATGTCGGGGTTGCGGACCAGCTCGATGGTGGGCGCGCCGCCGTCGTCGGTCTTCTTGATCTTTCCGGTCGCGTAGGAGGCGGGGCGGAAATCGGCCACCGCCGCCGCCATCACGACCGCGTCCGCGTCCGCGGCGGCCTTCAGGACGGCCTCGCGGAGCTGGACGGCGGTGCCGACCCGCACCACGTCGACGCCCGCCGGGTCGGGCAGCCCGGTGTTGGCCTCGATCAGGGTGACCCGGGCGCCGCGGGCCGCGGCGGCCTTGGCGAGGGCGTAGCCCTGCTTGCCGGAGGAGCGGTTGCCCAGGTAGCGGACCGGGTCGAGGGGCTCGCGGGTGCCGCCGGCGCTGACCACGACATGGCGGCCGGCCAGGTCGGGCACCGCGACCCCCCGAGCGAGGACGCGACGGCAGATCTCGAAGATCTCGCCGGGGTCGGGCAGCCGGCCCTTGCCGGTGTCGACGCCGGTGAGGCGGCCGACGGCGGGCTCGATGACGACGGCGCCGCGGCGGCGCAGCGTGGCCACGTTCTCCTGGGTGGCCGGGTGCTCCCACATCTCGGTGTGCATGGCCGGGGCGAAGACCACCGGACAGCGGGCGGTGAGCAGGGTGTTGGTGAGCAGGTCGTCGGCGAGGCCGTGGGCGGCCTTGGCCAGCATGTCGGCGGTGGTGGGGGCGACGACGACGAGGTCGGCGGCCTGGCCGATGCGGACGTGCGGGACCTCGTGGACGCTCTCCCAGACCTCGGTGGAGACGGGATTGCCGGAGAGGGCGGACCAGGTGGCCGCGCCGACGAAGTGCAGGGCGGAGTCGGTGGGGACGACACGGACGTCGTGCCCGGACTCGGTGAGCCGGCGCAGCAGCTCGCACGCCTTGTAGGCGGCGATGCCGCCGCTCACGCCCAGGACGACCTTCGGCTTGGTCACGATTGCCACTCCCCGCACTCGGATGCGTACGACTCCATGAGACACCACAGGCCCGGCGGATGTTCCGCCGGGCCTGTGGTCGATACTGCCGGGTGCGGTGCTTACTGGACCGGGCCCTCGATGGCCTCGGAGGTCAGCAGGCCCGCGTTGATCTCGCGCAGCGCGATCGAGAGCGGCTTCTCGTGGACGTGGGTGTCGACGAGCGGACCGACGTACTCGAGCAGGCCCTCGCCCAGCTGCGAGTAGTACGCGTTGATCTGGCGCGCGCGCTTGGCGGCGTAGATCACGAGGCTGTACTTGGAGTCCGTCGCCTCGAGCAGCTCGTCGATCGGCGGGTTGATGATGCCCTCGGGCGCGGTGATGGAAGAGGACACGCTCTACCTTCCGAAGATGGATATCCGATCACGGATCATGACGGATAAAAGATCAGACAACGTTCATCAACGTTAGCAGCTCGCGCGCGACGTCCTCGACCGAGGTGTTGACGAGCGTGGTGTCGAACTCCGACTCGGCCGCGAGTTCGATCTTCGCGGCGTCCAGCCGGCGCTCGATGACCTCGGGCGACTCGGTGCCGCGGCCGGTGAGCCGGCGGACCAGCTCCTCCCAGCTCGGCGGGGCCAGGAAGACCAGCTGGGCCTCGGCCATGGAGTCCTTCACCTGGCGCGCGCCCTGGAGGTCGATCTCCAGGAGTACGGGCTCGCCGGCCTCCAGGCGGTCGAGGACCGCGCGGCGCGGGGTGCCGTAGCGGTTGCCCGCGAACTCGGCCCACTCCAGCAGCTCGCCGTTGGCGACCAGCTTGTCGAACTCGTCGTCCGTGACGAAGAAGTACTGGACGCCGTGCTTCTCGCCGGGCCTCGGCTTCCGTGTCGTGGCCGACACCGAGAGCCAGACCTCGGGGTGGACCTTGCGCATATGAGCGACGACCGTGCTCTTCCCCACCCCGGAGGGGCCGGAGAGCACGGTCAGCCGCGGACGTACCTCTGCTGCCATGCAGCGATTATTCCAGCTTCACCGGGGTGCCCGGGACGCGCGGTCCCGGGCCGCCGGTGCCGCCGGGGCGCACTCAGGCGCCGGCGCCGCCGAACTCGCGCTCCAGGGAGGCGATCTGGTTGGAACCGAGACCGCGCACACGACGGCTCTCGGAGATGCCGAGGCGCTCCATGATCTGCTTGGCGCGGACCTTGCCCACGCCCGGCAGGGACTCCAGCAGCGCGGAGACCTTCATCTTGCCGATGACGTCGTTCTCCTGGCCCTGCTTGATGACCTCGTGGAGCGAGGCGCCGGAGTGCTTGAGTCGATTCTTGACCTCGGCCCGCTCCCGGCGAGCCGCGGCGGCCTTTTCGAGCGCGGCTGCGCGCTGTTCAGGGGTAAGGGGCGGAAGAGCCACGCCTACGTCACCTCGGATGTCGAACTGTCGGATACGGACCGGTGGGAAGCCGGGCACGCCACACGAGTGGAGCGCCCACACCAGTGGAGCAGCGAACCGCGTGGAGTACGCCGAACGCCGACTCTGTCCCGGAGACTAGCGGCCACGGGCGCTCCAGTCAGCGAGAACAGAGGAAAAGTCCTGGTCAGCATCGACCGACCAGGACTTTTCGGGCATTTCGACCCGATTTTGGGTCAACTTTTGTCAAGGAGTGAGACGGCTCAGACACGCCGCTCCGACCTGCGGATTGGCGAGAAAGCGCCCCGGAAGGCCTCCGGGGTGCCTCAGCCGGCCACGGACTCCCGGATCTCGTTCGCGTAGCGTTCCGCCGCGGCGCGCAGCGCACCGGCGTCCGGACCCGCCTTCAGGACCCCACGGCTGACGTTCGGGACCACGTTGCGGACGGCCGCGCCGAACACCTTCGGCAGGTCGGCCGGGGTCGCACCCTGGGCGCCGATGCCGGGCGCGAGCAGCGGGCCGTTGATGTCCAGGTCGAAGGCGGACAGATCGCCGAGCGTGGCGCCGACGACCGCGCCGAAGGAGCCCATCGGGGTCTCCCCCGCGTTCTCCTCGGCCAGGTGCGCCAGCATCGTCGCGCCGATGGTCCGGCCGTCCTCGCGGACCGCGCGCTGCACCTCCGCGCCCTCCGGGTTGGAGGTCAGGGCGAGGACGAAGAGCCCGGCGCCGGACGCGCGGGCGAGGTCGACGGCCGGCTTCAGGGAGCCGTAACCGAGGTACGGGGAGACCGTCAGCGCGTCCGAGAAGAGCGGCGAGTCGGGGCGCAGGAACGCCTCCGCGTAGGCGCCCATGGTGGAGCCGATGTCGCCGCGCTTGGCGTCCATCACGACCAGGCCGCCGGCCTGCCGCAGATCGGCGGTCGCGCGCTCCAGGACGGCGACGCCGCGCGAACCGAAGCGCTCGAAGAAGGCGGCCTGCGGCTTGAAGACGGCGACGGTGCCGGCCAGCGCCTCGACAACGGTGTACGTGAAGCGCTCCAGGCCCGCGATGTCGTCGGCCAGGCCCCAGGAGTCGAGCAGCGCCGCGTGCGGGTCGATGCCGACGCACAGCGGGCCGCGCTCGTCCATGGCGGCGCGCAGGCGGGTGCCGAAGGGGGCCAGGGCGGGGGCCGGGTTGTTCTCCAGGGTCACTTCGCGGCCTTTCGGGTGTCGGCGCCGACGGCCTCGGCGAGGGTGGCGTACGGGGAGGCCGCGAGGCGCGCGGCGAGGCCCTTGTGGATGGCGCGGGCGTAGAACGGGCCCTCGTAGATGAAGGCGCTGTAGCCCTGGATCAGGGTGGCGCCGGCCAGGATCCGCTGCCAGGCGTCCTCGGCGTTCTCGATGCCGCCGACGCCGACGAGCACCATCCGGTCGCCCACGCGCGCGTAGAGGCGGCGCAGCACCTCCAGGGAGCGCTGCTTGACGGGGGCGCCGGACAGGCCGCCGGTCTCCTTGACGAGGGCCGGGTCGGACTTCAGGCCGAGGCCCTCGCGGGCGATGGTGGTGTTGGTGGCGATGATGCCGTCGAGGCCGAGCTCCAGGGCCAGGTCGGCGACGGCGTCCACGTCCTCGTCGGCGAGGTCGGGGGCGATCTTGACCAGGAGCGGGACGCGGCGGCCGGTCACGGAGCGGTCGGCGGCCTCGCGTACGGCGGTGAGCAGCGGGCGCAGCGACTCGGTGGCCTGGAGGTTGCGCAGGCCCGGAGTGTTCGGCGAGGAGACGTTGACGACCAGGTAGTCGGCGTGCCGGGCGAGCCGCTCGGTGGACTTCACGTAGTCGGCGGCGGCCTCGGCCTCGGGCACGACCTTGGTCTTGCCGATGTTGACGCCGACAACGGTCCTGAAGACCGGGTTGCGGGCGGCCAGGCGGGCGGCGACGGCGGCCGAGCCCTCGTTGTTGAAGCCCATGCGGTTGATCAGGGCGCGGTCCTGGACCAGCCGGAAGAGCCGCTTCTTGGGGTTGCCCGGCTGGGCCTCGCCCGTCACGGTGCCGATCTCGACGTGGTCGAAGCCCAGCATGGACATGCCGTCGATGGCGACGGCGTTCTTGTCGAAGCCGGCGGCGAGGCCGAAGGGGCCGTGCATGCGCAGGCCCAGAGCCTCGGTGCGCAGCTCCTTGTGGCGCGGGGCGAGGACGGCCGCGACGAAGGTGCGCAGGACCGGGGTGCGGGCCGCGAGCCGGATCCAGCGGAAGGCCAGGTAGTGGGCCTTCTCGGGGTCCATCCGCTTGAAGACCAGGTTGAAGAAGAACTTGTACATATGCCTCAGATGTCCAGGTCTGCTCGTGACGAGGGGGACACCGGCAGGTCGTGCCGGTGCCCCCCTCGTCGTTCGGGCTGCTTAGTCGCGGGCCGCGGTCAGGTGCTCCGCGTGCTCCTGGAGCGAGCGGACGCCCACCTCGCCGCGTCCGAGGGCCTCGATGCCCTGGACGGCCGCCGCGAGGGCCTGGACCGTGGTCAGGCACGGGACGGAGCGGGCCACCGCCGCCGTACGGATCTCGTAGCCGTCGAGGCGGCCGCCGGTGCCGTACGGGGTGTTGACGATCAGGTCGACCTGGCCGTCGTGGATGAGCTGGACGATGGTCTTCTCGCCGTTCGGGCCCTCGCCCTCGGACTGCTTGCGCACGATCGTGGCGTTGATGCCGTTGCGCTTGAGCACCTCGGCCGTGCCGGAGGTGGCGAGCAGTTCGAAGCCGTGGGCGACCAGCTCACGGGCCGGGAAGATCATCGAGCGCTTGTCCCGGTTGGCGACCGAGATGAACGCGCGGCCCTTGGTGGGCAGCGGGCCGTAGGCGCCGGCCTGCGACTTGGCGTACGCCGTGCCGAAGACCGCGTCGATGCCCATGACCTCGCCGGTGGAGCGCATCTCCGGGCCGAGGACGGTGTCGACACCGCGGCCGTGCACGTCGCGGAAGCGCGACCACGGCATCACGGCCTCCTTGACGGAGATCGGCGCGTCGAGCGGCAGGGTGCCGCCGTCGCCGGTCTTCGGCAGCAGGCCCTCGGCGCGCAGCTCGGCGATGGTGGCGCCGAGCGAGATGCGGGCGGCGGCCTTCGCGAGCGGCACCGCGGTCGCCTTCGAGGTGAAGGGGACGGTGCGGGAGGCGCGCGGGTTGGCCTCCAGGACGTACAGGATGTCGCCGGCCATCGCGAACTGGATGTTGATCAGGCCGCGCACGCCGACGCCCTTGGCGATGGCCTCGGTGGAGGCGCGCAGGCGCTTGATGTCGAAGCCGCCGAGGGTGATCGGGGGCAGGGCGCAGGCCGAGTCGCCGGAGTGGATGCCGGCCTCCTCGATGTGCTCCATGACGCCGCCGAGGTACAGCTCCTCGCCGTCGTAGAGCGCGTCGACGTCGATCTCGATGGCGTCGTCGAGGAAGCGGTCGACGAGGACCGGGCGGGTCGGGGAGATCTCGGTGGACTCGGCGATGTACGCCTCCAGGCGCGCCTCGTCGTAGACGATCTCCATGCCGCGGCCGCCGAGCACGTACGACGGGCGCACGAGCACGGGGTAGCCGATCTCGTCGGCGATGGCCTTGGCGCCGGCGAAGGTGGTCGCGGTGCCGTGCTTCGGGGCCGGGAGGCCCGCGTCGGCGAGCACCTGGCCGAAGGCGCCGCGGTCCTCGGCGGCGTGGATGGCCTCCGGGGAGGTGCCGACGACCGGCACGCCGTTGTCCTTGAGCGCCTGGGCGAGACCCAGCGGGGTCTGGCCGCCGAGCTGGACGACGACACCGGCGATGGGACCGGCGAGCGACTCGGCGTGCACGATCTCCAGGACGTCCTCCAGGGTGAGCGGCTCGAAGTAGAGCCGGTCGGAGGTGTCGTAGTCCGTGGAGACGGTCTCCGGGTTGCAGTTGACCATCACGGTCTCGTAGCCCGCGTCGCTGAGCGCGAAGGAGGCGTGGACGCAGGAGTAGTCGAACTCGATGCCCTGGCCGATGCGGTTCGGGCCGGAGCCCAGGATGATCACGGCGGGCTTGGTGCGCGGCGCGACCTCGCTCTCCTCGTCGTACGAGGAGTAGAAGTACGGGGTCTTGGCGGCGAACTCGGCGGCGCAGGTGTCGACCGTCTTGTAGACCGGGCGGACGCCGAGGGCGTGCCGTACCTCGCGGACGACGTCCTCGCGCAGGCCGCGGATGTCGGCGATCTGGGCGTCGGAGAAGCCGTGCCGCTTGGCCTCGGCGAGCAGCTCGGGGTCGAGCTTCTCGGCGGCGGCGAGCTCGTCGGCGATCTCCTTGAGGAGGAAGAGCTGGTCGACGAACCACGGGTCGATCTTCGTGAACTCGAAGACCTCCTCGGGCGTGGCGCCCGCGCGGATGGCCTGCATCACCGTGTTGATCCGGCCGTCGGTCGGGCGGACCGCCTCGCGCAGCAGCTCGGCCTTGTCGCCCGGCTCGCCGGTGAAGGCGAACTGCGAGCCCTTCTTCTCCAGGGAGCGCAGGGCCTTCTGCAGGGCCTCGGTGAAGTTGCGGCCGATCGCCATGGCCTCGCCGACCGACTTCATGGTCGTGGTCAGCGTGGAGTCGGCGGACGGGAACTTCTCGAAGGCGAAGCGCGGGGCCTTGACGACGACGTAGTCGAGGGTCGGCTCGAAGGAGGCCGGGGTCTTCTCGGTGATGTCGTTCGGGATCTCGTCCAGCGTGTAGCCGACGGCGAGCCGGGCGGCGATCTTGGCGATCGGGAAGCCGGTGGCCTTGGAGGCGAGCGCGGAGGAGCGGGAGACGCGCGGGTTCATCTCGATGACGATGATGCGGCCGTCTTCCGGGTTGACCGCGAACTGGATGTTGCAGCCGCCGGTGTCGACGCCGACCTCGCGGATGATCGCGATGCCGATGTCGCGCAGCACCTGGTACTCGCGGTCGGTGAGCGTCATCGCCGGGGCGACGGTGATCGAGTCACCGGTGTGCACGCCCATGGGGTCGAAGTTCTCGATGGAGCAGACGACCACGACGTTGTCGTGCTTGTCGCGCATGAGCTCCAGCTCGTACTCCTTCCAGCCGAGGATGGACTCCTCCAGGAGCACCTCGGTGGTCGGGGAGAGCGTGAGGCCCTGGCCGGCGATGCGGCGCAGCTCCTCCTCGTCGTGGGCGAAGCCGGAGCCGGCGCCGCCCATGGTGAAGGAGGGGCGGACGACGACGGGGTAGCCGCCGAGCGTCTCGACGCCCTTGAGGACGTCGTCCATCGAGTGGCAGATGACCGAGCGGGCGGACTCGCCGTGGCCGATCTTGGCGTTGACGGCCTCGACGACGCCCTTGAAGAGGTCGCGGTCCTCGCCCTTGTGGATCGCCTCGACGTTGGCGCCGATGAGCTCGACGCCGTACTTCTCGAGGACGCCCTGCTCGTGCATGGAGATCGCCGTGTTGAGGGCCGTCTGGCCGCCCAGCGTCGGCAGGAGGGCGTCGGGGCGCTCCTTGGCGATGATCTTCTCGACGAACTCCGGGGTGATCGGCTCGACGTAGGTGGCGTCGGCGATCTCCGGGTCGGTCATGATCGTGGCCGGGTTGGAGTTGACCAGGATGACGCGCAGGCCCTCGGACTTGAGGACCCGGCAGGCCTGGGTGCCGGAGTAGTCGAACTCGGCGGCCTGGCCGATGACGATCGGGCCGGAGCCGATGACCAGGACGGACTGGATATCGGTGCGCTTAGGCACGCTCGGCCTCCATGAGGGTCACGAAGCGGTCGAAGAGGTACGCGGCGTCGTGCGGGCCCGCGGCCGCCTCGGGGTGGTACTGGACGGAGAAGGCCGGCTGGTCGAGCAGCTGCAGGCCCTCCACGACGTTGTCGTTCAGGCACACGTGGGAGACCTCGGCGCGCCCGAAGGGGGTCTCGGAGACCTTGTCGAGCGGCGCGTCGACGGCGAAGCCGTGGTTGTGCGCGGTGACCTCGACCTTGCCCGTGGTGCGGTCCTGGACCGGCTGGTTGATGCCCCGGTGGCCGTACTTCAGCTTGTAGGTGCCGAAGCCGAGCGCGCGGCCGAGGATCTGGTTGCCGAAGCAGATGCCGAAGAGCGGGGTCTTGCGGCGCAGGACCTCCTGCATGACGGCGACGGGGCCGTCGGCGGTGGCCGGGTCGCCCGGGCCGTTGGAGAAGAACACACCGTCGGGGGCGACGGCGTAGACGTCCTCGGCGGTGGCGGTGGCGGGCAGCACGTGGACCTCGATGCCGCGCTCGGCCATCCGGTGCGGGGTCATGCCCTTGATGCCGAGGTCGACGGCGGCGACGGTGAACTTCTTCTCACCGATCGCGGGGACGACGTACGTCTCCTTGGTGGCGACCTCGGCGGAGAGGTCGGCGCCGCTCATCTCGGGCGCCTGGCGGACCTCGGCGAGCATGGTGCCCTCGTCGGGGAGTGCGCTGCCGGAGAAGATGCCGACGCGCATGGCGCCGCGCTCGCGCAGGTGGCGGGTGAGGGCGCGGGTGTCGATGCCCTGGATGCCGACGACGCCCTGGTGGCGCAGCTCCTCGTCGAGGGAGCGCTGCGCGCGCCAGTTGGAGGGCACCCGGGCGGGGTCGCGGACGACGTAGCCGGCCACCCAGATGCGGGCGGACTCGGGGTCCTCGTCGTTGACGCCGGTGTTGCCGACGTGCGGGGCGGTCATGACGACGACCTGGCGGTGGTACGACGGGTCGGTGAGGGTCTCCTGGTAGCCGGTCATGCCGGTGGAGAACACGGCCTCGCCGAAGGTCTCCCCCACGGCCCCGTAGGCGCGGCCGCGGAAGATGCGGCCGTCCTCCAGGACGAGTACGGCGGGAACCTTGCTGGCTCCCCTGGTGGAGGTTGTCATCGTGCGATGCCTTCCGTCGTGCTTGCGGTGTTCAGGTTGTTCAGGGTCTCGACCCAGGCGGCATGGTCGTCCGCCCGGTCGGCGCGGAAGCCGGAGTCGAGCAGCTTGCCGCCGTGCTCCCAGGTGACGACCAGGAGGCCGCCCTCGGTGAGGACCTTGCCGGCGATGCCCTTGTCGAGGCGGGCCTCGCGCAGGGCCGCGGCCGGGATGAGGAAGTCGTTCGCCCCAGGGCGTACGACGCTGATCCCGGCGTCCGTCAGGGTGAGCTCGGCGCGGCTGCGCAGCCCGAGGCCGTGGGCGACGATCCGGTCGAGCCACTGTCCGGCGGTGGTGGAGCCGTGATAGCGGCCGCTGAGCCTCAGCTTGGCCTCACCCGGGGCCTGCGGCACCTCGGGGAGTTCCGGGAGGTCGGACTGGAGGCTGCCGCGCCACTTCCATCCCTGGCGCATCAGCCAGTAGACGAGGGTGATGAAGAGCAGCAGTCCGGCGACCCAGCCGAGCCGTCCGGCCCAGTCGGTGACCTCGGCGGACTTCTGCTCCGCCGCGAGGTGCGCCAGGGTTGCGAGTGGTACGAGTGGTGTCACGCCAGCTTCCCGTCGACGAGCGTTGCCCGGCCCCGCAGGAAGGTGTGGGTGACGCGTCCCGGCAGCTCGCGGCCCTCGTAGGGGGTGTTGCGGCTGCGGGAGGCGAAGTCGGCGGGGTCCACGACACCACGGTATGCCGGATCGACCAGGGTCAGGTTGGCGGGCTCACCTGCCGAGACGGGGCGTCCGTGCCCCGTGGCCCGGCCGATCTGCGCGGGCTTGACGGACATCCGGTCGGCGACGCCGGCCCAGTCGAGCAGTCCGGTCTCGACCATCGTCTGCTGGACCACGGAGAGCGCGGTCTCCAGGCCGACCATGCCCATGGCGGCGGCGGCCCACTCGCAGTCCTTGTCCTCGTGCGGGTGCGGGGCGTGGTCGGTGGCGACGATGTCGATGGTGCCGTCGGCGAGGGCCTCGCGCAGCGCCATCACGTCACGCTCGGTGCGCAGCGGCGGGTTGACCTTGTAGACCGGGTTGTACGAGCGGACCAGCTCGTCCGTGAGGAGGAGGTGGTGCGGGGTGACCTCGGCGGTGACGTCGATGCCGCGGGACTTGGCCCAGCGGACGATCTCGACGGAGCCGGCCGTGGAGAGGTGGCAGATGTGCACGCGGGAGCCGACGTGCTCGGCGAGGAGGACGTCGCGGGCGATGATCGACTCCTCGGCGACCGCCGGCCAGCCGCCGAGGCCCAGCTCGGCGGAGACGACGCCCTCGTTCATCTGGGCGCCCTCGGTGAGCCGGGGCTCCTGGGCGTGCTGGGCGACGACGCCGCCGAACGCCTTCACGTACTCCAGGGCGCGGCGCATGATCACGGCGTCGTCGACGCACTTGCCGTCGTCGGAGAAGACGGTGACGCCGGCGGCGGAGTCGTGCATGGCCCCGAGCTCGGCGAGCTTCTTGCCCTCCAGGCCGACGGTGACGGCGCCGATGGGCTGCACGTCGCAGTAGCCGGCTTCCTTGCCGAGGCGGTAGACCTGCTCGACGACGCCGGCGGTGTCGGCGACCGGGTGGGTGTTGGCCATGGCGAAGACGGCCGTGTAGCCGCCGGACGCGGCGGCGCGGGTGCCGGTGAGGACGGTCTCGGAGTCCTCTCGGCCCGGCTCGCGCAGATGGGTGTGCAGGTCGACGAGGCCGGGGAGGAGGATCTGGCCCTCGGCCTCGATCACCTGGGCGCCCTCGGCCGACAGGCCCGTACCGACGGCTTCGATGACCTCGCCGTCGATCAGGACGTCCTGCGCCTCGCCGCCGAGCACCTTCGCACCACGGATCAGGATCTTGCTCATGGGGTTCGGTTCTCCTCGGTGGTCAGGCGGTGGTGACGGGGGCGGCGGGCTCGGAGCCGCCGAGCAGCAGGTAGAGGACGGCCATCCGGATGGAGACGCCGTTGGCGACCTGCTCGACGACCGTGCAGCGGTCGGAGTCGGCGACCTCGGCGGTGATCTCCATGCCGCGGACCATGGGGCCGGGGTGCATGACGATGGCGTGCTCGGGCATCTTCGCCATCCGGTCGCCGTCGAGCCCGTAGCGGCGCGAGTACTCGCGCTCGGTCGGGAAGAAGGCGGCGTTCATCCGCTCGCGCTGCACACGCAGCATCATCACCGCGTCGGACTTCGGCAGCACGCTGTCGAGGTCGTACGAGACCTCGCAGGGCCAGCTCTCCACGCCGACCGGGACCAGGGTGGGCGGGGCCACCAGGGTGACCTCGGCGCCGAGGGTGTGCAGCAGGTCGACGTTGGAGCGGGCGACCCGGCTGTGCAGGACGTCGCCGACGAGCGTGATGCGCTTGCCGGCCAGGTCCTTGCCGAGACCGGCGTCGCGGCCGACCAGGCGGCGGCGCATGGTGAAGGCGTCGAGCAGGGCCTGGGTGGGGTGCTGGTGGGTGCCGTCACCGGCGTTGATGACGGGGGCGTCGATCCAGCCGGAGGTGGCCAGGCGGTACGGGGCGCCGGAGGCGCTGTGCCGGATGACGACGGCGTCGACGCCCATCGCCTCCAGGGTCTGCGCGGTGTCCTTGAGCGACTCGCCCTTGGAGACGCTGGAGCCCTTGGCCGCGAAGTTGATCACGTCGGCGGAGAGGCGCTTCTCGGCCGCCTCGAAGGAGATCCGGGTGCGGGTGGAGTCCTCGAAGAAGAGGTTGCAGATGGTCCGGCCGCGCAGGGTCGGAAGCTTCTTGATGGGCCGGTCGGCCACCCGTGCCATCTCCTCGGCGGTGTCGAGGATCAGGACGGCGTCGTCGCGGGTGAGGTCGGCGGCCGAGATGAGGTGACGCATCATCGGGGTTTTTCTCCGTGGTGGGGAGGATGAGGGCAGACGGGTGCGCAGGGGTGTGCCCCGGCTCCCGTCAGGGGCCGGTGAAGGTGTCAGGAGGCGGGCTTGCTGCCGAGCAGCACGGTGTCGCGACCGTCCTCCTCGGCGAGCTGGACCTTGACCGTCTCCCGCAGCGACGTGGGGAGGTTCTTGCCGACGTAGTCGGCGCGGATCGGAAGTTCGCGGTGGCCGCGGTCGACGAGGACCGCGAGCTGGACGGCGCGCGGGCGGCCGATGTCGCCGAGGGCGTCGAGCGCGGCGCGGATGGTGCGGCCGGAGAAGAGGACGTCGTCGACGAGGACGACGAGACGGCCGTCGATGCCGTCGCCGGGGATCTCCGTGCGCCCGATGGCGCGGGCCGGCTTCAGCCGCAGGTCGTCCCGGTACATCGTGATGTCGAGGGAGCCGACAGGGATGGCGGTGCCGGTGATCGATTCGAGCTTCTCGGCGAGCCGGCGGGCGAGGAACACACCGCGGGTCGGGATGCCGAGGAGGACCACGTCGTCGGCGCCCTTGGCGCGCTCGACGATCTCGTGGGCGATGCGGGTCAGAACCCGCGCGATGTCGGGGGCCTCGAGAACGGGCCTCGCCGTATCGGTGTACTGCGCTTGAGCGTCCATGTGAAAACGGACCTCCTTCTCCGCCTCACGGGACGGACCTTAAAGGACGTCGGAATTGCGCCGTCCACCTTACCAGGGGCGGACGGCGTGCCTGTTCACCACCCGTGCGCCACTCCGGGCGCCGTCCCTCGGGAGGGGGCGGTATGGACCATTCGGCTTGACGGGAGAGTGTCACGCTGCGTAACCTCACAGTGAGTTACCAGCCGCGCGGCGCAGCCGCACTTCGTCACAGCGAGCGGGAGCGTTATGTCAAGCGAATACGCAAAGCAGCTCGGGGCCAAACTCCGTGCGATCCGCACCCAGCAGGGCCTTTCCCTCCACGGCGTGGAGGAGAAGTCCCAGGGCCGCTGGAAGGCGGTCGTGGTGGGGTCCTACGAGCGCGGCGACCGCGCCGTGACCGTGCAGCGGCTTGCCGAGCTCGCTGACTTCTACGGGGTGCCGGTGCAGGAGCTGCTGCCGGGCACCACGCCGGGCGGGGCCGCCGAGCCGCCGCCGAAGCTGGTCCTGGACCTGGAGCGGCTGGCCCACGTGCCCGCGGAGAAGGCCGGCCCGCTGCAGCGCTACGCGGCGACGATCCAGTCGCAGCGCGGTGACTACAACGGCAAGGTGCTGTCGATCCGCCAGGACGACCTGCGCACCCTCGCCGTGATCTACGACCAGTCCCCCTCGGTCCTCACCGAGCAGCTGATCAGCTGGGGCGTGCTCGACGCGGACGCGCGCCGCGCGGTCGCCCACGAGGACGCGAGCTGACCTGCCGGGTCGTCGCAGAAACGTGCCGCCGGGGCCCCGGGAGCCCGAACCTGCGCTGGACCGGCGAGCGGCTGGAGTCGGCGGAGCTCGGTCGCGGT